>JAQURW010000232.1 GCA_028715425.1 Candidatus Omnitrophota bacterium | reverse complement strand
AAAGGCCCTGCAGGCAGAGCTGGCCGAGGGCAGAATGACGCTGGTGCGCCAGTTAGCAAAGGATCAAGAGGCGCGCGGGGCGTTACTCCTGGATATCAATGCCGGGGTGGCAGGTATCGACGAGAAAAAGACGCTTGTTTCGATGATCGGCAATGTGTCTGGCATAAGCGGGCTCCCGCTGGTTATCGATTCGTCAAACCACCGGGCGATTGAAGCGGCGCTCAAGGTGTATCCGGGGCGGGCCCTGATCAATTCGGTGTCCGGAGAAAAGATCAAGCTCAGGAAGATACTTCCGCTTGCGCGAAAATACGGCGCGATGGTTATAGCGTTGCCGATCGATGAGAAGGGGATTCCCCGCGGAACAGAAAAACGGAAACGTATCGTTCAGACGATCATTAAAAGCGCGCGGCGTCTGGGTATCCGGAAAGAGGATATCGTTATTGACGGCCTCGCCCTTGCGGTCTCGTCAGATCCGGCGTCGGCCCTCGAAACGATGAAGATGATAACCTGGGCTCAACGAGACCTTGGTATGCAGACCGTTGTGGGATTGTCGAACATCTCATTCGGCCTTCCAAAGCGGCCGTGGATGAACGCGGCGTATCTTGTCATGCTCCAGTCTGAGGGGCTTACCATGGCCTTTCTTAATCCCTTCGATAGCGAGCTTATGGGTATCAAACGGGCAGTGGATGTGTTGAACGGCCGCGACAAGGATGCGGGGGCTTATATTGCTTATGCAGCAGGGGCCGCTGCAAACGGCGCCCCGATACCTCCTGTGCCTGCCGCAGGCGGCACGCCGGCTGAAAAGATCGCGCGGGCGATCATGGAAGGCAACCGTGATGATATCGTGCCGTTGGTCGATCAGGCTATGCAAACAGGCGCCGATGCCTATGCCCTGGTGGATGCGGTCATGATACCCGCTCTCAACAGGGTAGGCGAGCTGTTCGACAAAAAGGAATATTTTCTGCCGCAGCTTATCGCCAGCGCTGAAACCATGGAGAAGGCTTTCGGCTATCTCGAAAAATATCTTAAGCGAAAAATCGACCGGGAACGGCCCACGACCGTGGTCATACTCGCGACCGTTAAGGGCGATATACACGACATAGGAAAGAATATCGTCGGGCTTCTTCTCAAGAATCACGGCTTTAATGTCGTAGACCTGGGAAAGGATGTCTCTGCCGAGGCGATAATCCGCGAGGTCAAGAGGTATAAGTCTTCTGTGGTGGGACTGTCGGCGCTTATGACTACGACGATGGTCTCCATGCAGGATGTTGTCGAACGTGCCCGGAAGGAAAAGCTTGCCTGCCGTTTTATCCTCGGCGGGGCAGTGGTAACCAAGGCGTATGCGTCGAGCCTCGGCGCCGAGTACGCCGGGGATGGGGTGGAGGCGGTCAAAGTTGTTAAACGGTTAGCGGTTAGCGATTAGCAAAGGAGGATCTGATGCGAAAAGTCATTGCCCTGTTGGTTCTGGCGGCGTTTTTGTCCGGATGTACCGGATCATTCGTGTTGACCAAAAAAGTCTATGAATTTCACCGCAGCATGGATAATAAATGGGCTGACGAAGCTCTCTTTGCGGTTTGCGCTTACCTGCCGGTCTATATTATTGCCATGCTCGGCGATGCGATCATATTCAATACGGTCGAATTCTGGACCGAGTCAAATCCTTTGTCGGCAGGAAAGCCCGACCGTAACATCCGTGTCGCGCACAGCGGAAAATACAAAGCCGTTATGAGCCATGATGCGCGGACCGATACCGTTACCGTGAACGTGCTCGAGTCCGATATCCCGGTCACGTCGTTCGTTCTGGCGCGCGGCGCTGACGGTGTCACCGTGAAAGATTTGCGCGGTGACGTTCTTATGACGGCAGCGAAGGATATCGACGGCGGCGTTTCTCTCTATAGCCGTGACCGGAAAATGGTAAGGCATTTTTCTGCCGATGCCGTCAGTATCGCTAAGGAGCGAACGGGAACCGGGACCCTGGTAGCGCAAAAATAGATACGGTTAAATAGTCAAACGGGCGGTCAGGTAAAAATAGTGGGACGGGTCCCGTGTCCCCCGGGGATAGGCGGCGCCCGGCAGGAATACGCCGTAACGCGCTATCAAGGTGAGGTTTTCGTAGGCCTTCCAGTGAACGAAAAAATCAAGTTCATCGCCGATATCGCAATCCGAATCAGCCGCATCCGTATCATAGATCCCGCCGCCGCGTTGTTCCTTCGAATAAATATAGAACCGTGTCCCGGTGACCAGCCGCTGGCCGACGTAGGGGATGAATTCGACCGGTTTGGCGGCGAGGCCGAATTTATATATAAAAATATTGGAAAGACGCGGGGCAAGGGCATAGCCGGCGTTAAAGAGGCCGAAATAAAGAAAGTTGGTGTCGTCGCCGTCTATATTGCCGCCGATGGCGTTAGTGACGCTCGAACGGTCTTTGTCCCCGCTGCCGTAGGCAAACTCGGCCTCTGCCACGGGGTGGCCGTAGGTCAGGATCTCGTATTTAAGGCCGGTATTGATCGCCCACGCCGAGACATCCCGCTTTTCAAGGCTGGTCTGGGTCGCATCGGTGTATGAATGCCCGAATTCCTTGATCCCTTCTACCCAGTAACTGGAGACAAAGTTGTCGAAGACGAAATTCCCGGCCGCTCCTCCGCCGAGGTATTCCGAATTATACCGGAAATTCTGTGTGACGTCTTCAGGGTGCGGGTGCGACCGGTCCTCCTGTATGAGGCCATACAGGTAAAAGATGTGGTTTGGTATATAAAAGGTGATATCGCTGCCGTAGAAAACACGGTCGCCTTCCTTGTCGTATCCCGGAACGCTATAGTCTATGTTATCCTCGTTCTCCTTTGTCTTGGCGACGAAGCCCCTGATGACGAGCTGTTGGCGGAAGATATATTGCCCTACGATGGCGTCATGGGTATTGGCGTACGTGATCCCGCGGCCGAGGAAGAGATATTGACGGCCGGTCTTGACCGAAAAAGGGAAGCTATAGCGGGCTTCGAGATCGACGAGGGCAAAGAGCGAATCGACCTTGGGTCCTTCGAAATCGTCGCCGATGCCGGTATAGTCGCTGGCTACCCGCGGCCGCCATGTGTAAGCGTTCTTGAGCCGGCCGTACAGCGTCAGTGTCCGGCAATATTCGGCATTGATCCACGGCCGTACGTCGAGGGAGAATATATCCTTGACCCAGTCCTCGATTTCCTTGTCATTGTCGATCTCGGAGAGATGCAGGTAATCGCCGATCACCCAGGCGCCGTAGAGGAGGTTGAAATCCGCTTCTTTTTTCGATGATTTTTCGGTTACCAGGAGTTCCCTTGATTCTTCATCGCGGATAACACGGATCTGTTCGTGGAGCTTTGTTTCGCTTGTCGGGCCCGTTTCCGCGGGCAGGGCATAGCGGACACAAGGCAGAACAGCCGCGAAAGAAACAAGAAAAAAGATTCGATAAATTATTTTCATATGTTACAATAGTTCAGATTAAGTATACCATATGAACCGACAAAATGGTACTCGAGCAGCCTCTACGGCGGCACATAAAAAACTAAGTCAGGCCCGCTGGCCTCTGCCATGGCAGGGACTCGTGATAGGGCTTATTATCAGCGCGGTCTATACAGTTTGGATTAAGGACCTGACCATAAGCCGAAACTTCAACGCCGCTGTCTTTGATCTCACACAAACGGCCCGTTCACGGCCGGCCTTTATGCCTTCTCTGGTCGATAACATAATCCTGATAAATGTCGATGAGGAAACCTTGCGGCGCGTCAAGG
>JAQURW010000045.1 GCA_028715425.1 Candidatus Omnitrophota bacterium | reverse complement strand
CATCCTTTTACCTGTTACTGCATAATTCGGTAGATTTTTGTATGCACGCCAACGCCATATCATCGCTTTTTATCATTATCCTGGCGTTGGCGGCTTCAACGATCCGCCCCGGAGACAAAGAAGATAAGCGCCCGCTTAGAACCATAATAACCCTGATATCCGGGGGGTCGAAGGCCCTATGCGCGTCTGTAGCCGTCCTCTTGTTTTTTTACGCGGCTTTTACGGTAGCAAGGCCCTACATGGCGGAAAAGGTCGTCGAAAACAAGACCGATAATAAGAGTTATGAGACAGCCCAAAGGCTCGACCCATTGAACGACGGCCTGTATTTCAGGCAGTATTATTCGATATTCAGGGAAAGCGCCGGGCGCGATTATGTAAATAAACAACCTGTGTATGAAGCGGCGCTCGGGGCTATCGATAAGGCCATAGAGTTAAATCCTTATAACGGCTTCTATCTAGTCTCTAAGGGGGAGCTTGAATCCTGGGCGGGACATTATGATGCCGCCGATAGGCTGTTTAAGGACGCGGCGTTAGGAGAGCCGCGCAACGCGTTGCGGCAGATAGCATACGCGTATTTTTTATTCAGGCTGGGGCTTAGCGAGAAGGATGAAGCCGCAAGAAAGGCGGCCCTGAAGAAAGGGCTTGCGTATTATTTGATCGCGAAGAGTTTGCGGCAGAGTATTTCCTTTGCGCCTCTGGCCGGTGACGAAAGCACGTATAAAAGTTTTAAGGAGTCACTGGCGAGGGAAGGTATCGTTATAACAGAATAGCTAATTGGAACTTACCGGGACTATTATGTCAGGCTGGTCCTGGGCCACTGCGGGGTTGAAATAAGGGTTATTGTGCATCGCCCCTTTGGCGTCCATATATTCATTAAGGTTCTTGTCCACATAAGGGACTTGAGCGTTCTTATCTTTCTGGTCCGACAACATCCTGTATACGCCTGCGCCCGAAGGCCTCTGTTTTGGCAACCCCAGGGCTTCAAGAACCGCATCCAGGGACGGGTTTTCGCCGGTCTTTTCCCTCACAAGCTTTATTACGCCGTTCATCCTCGCGGCCCATATGTTATCTATGTACAACCTGGAGAACGGCTCCCTGGCGACGATATCCTGTTCAAATTGGCCTATATCCTTCCAACTCACCGCCGCTTTTTGAAGAGCGATCCTGTCCGCGGCGCGCTTGCTCATGACAGCTTCTCCGGCCTTCAGGACGACTTTATTTTCGGTCTCTTTGCCGTCTTTTATGACTATAACAGACACCTCGCCGTTGAAGGTAGTAACTTTGGTTTCGGCAAAAGAATCGCCGGCAGTTATTATAAAATATGAAAGAACGAGCACAGTAACGGCGGCAATATTTATTTTCATATAGCACTCTTTTATTTTATATATAGCATAATATAACGCTATAGTATAAATCTACCACATATTCTAAAATTGTCAAGCGTACCGCCTACAGGAAAAAAACCAAATGCCGAAAAACGTTGACAAAGGCATCGTTTTCCAATATAGTTAATTAGGAGTGCAGTCCGTACTATATAAGGTGTACATGAGGAGAGCGACGTTATTTTTGGCTCTAGCATTATCAGTCGTTATCGCATGCGGCACTTATGCCGTTGACGGCAAGCCGGGACGCGATCTGGATAACTGGTTAAAAGCGGAAAAGGCTATTGAGGCGGAGTATTGCAAATAATCCACTTTTCTTCAGCGCACAGTTACGGCCTACTAGGGCAAGGTGAAGGATATTTTGACTTCGCCTTGCCCTTTTATTGTTGAAAGAGGTTTTTTACGAAGAATAATAACAAGAAGCCGGACATATCCAGGATAGGTAAGGACATTACGAAGGATGGGATAGCGTGGTCGTTCCAATCCAACCTGGCGTATGCCCTCGCGAAAGACGAATATACGGCCACGGCCTACGATGATTTTTTGGCCGTGTCTATGGCCGTGCGGGACAGGCTTGTAGAGCGCTGGATAGCGACCCAGCAGAGATATCATAAGAAAAATCTTAAGCGAGTGTACTATCTGTCGCTGGAATTCCTGATCGGGCGTCTTCTCGGGACCAATATGCTGAACCTCGGTCTTATGGAACAGACGAAGGATGCCGTCGAGGAAGTAGGGCTTGATATCGAGGAACTGCGCGAATGCGAAGCCGACGCGGGGCTTGGTAACGGCGGTCTGGGGAGGCTCGCCGCGTGTTTCCTGGATTCGATGGCGACGCTCGGTATCCCGGCCCATGGTTACGGCATACGGTATGAATACGGGATTTTCAACCAGAAGATCGTGAACGGACAGCAGGTCGAATTTCCGGATACATGGCTAAGCCATGATAATCCGTGGGAATTCGCACGGCCCGAACATGCGTCCAAAGTGAAGTTTTACGGAAATACGCGTATGTACCATGACGAAAAGGGCGATCTCAGGGTGGAATGGGCCGATACCGGCGATGTTCTCGCGATGCCGTACGACATCCCGATACCCGGCTTCAGGAACGACATCGTTAATACGCTGCGTTTGTGGTCGGCGCACAGCACGGAAGAGTTTGACCTGAGATATTTCAATGAAGGCGATTATGAGCAGGCCGTATACGATAAGGTCCTGACCGAGAACATATCAAAAGTACTCTACCCGAGCGACAATAATAATGAAGGAAAAGAACTGCGGTTGAAGCAGGAATACTTTTTTACGGCGGCTTCGATCGCCGATATCGTCCGCCGTTTTAAGTCGGAGAACACCGATCTTTCCGCTTTCCCGGACAAGGTCGCCATTCAACTTAATGATACGCATCCGGCGATCGCTATTCCCGAACTGATGCGGATACTCATCGACAAGGAAAAGCTCGGGTGGGATGAGGCGTGGCGCATTACCGTGAAGACGGTGGCCTACACGAACCATACGATCATGCCGGAGGCGCTGGAGTCGTGGCCGGTCGATATGTTCGGAATGATGCTACCGCGCCACCTGCAGATCATCTACGAGATAAACCTGCGGTTCTTGCGGGAAGTGGCGGCAAAGTTTCCCGGTGACAATGACCGCCTGAGAAGCATGTCGATCATCGACGAAGACGGCGGCAGGAGGATCCGCATGGGGAATCTCGCCGTTATCGGAAGCCATTCGGTGAACGGGGTCTCCGAGCTCCACTCGCGGCTTATCCAGACGAACCTCTTCGCCGATTTCTACCGGCTCTTCCCGAAGAAATTCAACAATAAAACCAACGGCGTTACGCAAAGGCGGTGGCTGCAGAAAGCGAACCCGGACCTGTCCGCCCTGATAACCGAGGCGATCGGCGACGCATGGATATCCGACCTGTCCCGGCTGAAGGATCTCGAGGCGTACAAGTCCGACGCGTCTTTTCTTAAGAAGTGGCAGGATATAAAGGCGCTGAACAAGAAGTGCCTTGCCCATTATATCCGCAGGACCACCGGCGTCGAGATTGATCCGGCCTCGCTCTTCGATGTCCAGGTAAAGCGGATACACGAATACAAGCGCCAGCTCTTACTGGCCCTGTACGTCCTGGCGCAGTATGTCAGAATCAAGAAAGACCCGAAGCAGGCGGTTGTTCCCAGAACGTTTATGTTCGGCGGCAAGGCGGCTCCGGGCTATTTCATGGCGAAGCTGGTGATCAAATTCATTAACAATATATGCGACGTGGTCAACAGGGACAAAGATATGCGCAACAGGCTGAAAGTGATCTTTCTCGAGAATTACCGCGTCTCCCTCGCCGAGAAGGTATTTCCTGCAAGCGACCTGTCGGAGCAGATATCGACAGCCGGCACCGAGGCCTCGGGCACCGGCTGTATGAAGTTCATGCTAAACGGCGCCCTTACCGTAGGAACATACGACGGCGCCAATATCGAGATCGCCGAGGAGGTTGGGCGCGAAAACATATTTCTCTTCGGACTTAAAGCGAACGAGATCGAGGCGATGAGGATTAGCGGCTACGACCCGCAGTTATTCATTGACCGCTCTCCGGCCCTTAAGGAGGTATTCGACCTTATAAGAAGTAATTTCTTGTCGCCGGTGGAATTCGGGCTGTTTGACTCTATCATAGGCTCATTGCGGCATCAGGATAATTTTTTCGTGTGCGCCGATTTTGACGATTATTGCGGTGTCCAGGACGATATCTCCATAGCGTACAAAGACAGCGCAGGGTGGGCAAAAAGGTCCGTTGTAAATGTGGCCCGTTCAGGAAAATTCTCAAGCGACAGGACCATATGGGAGTATGCTAAAGAAATCTGGAACGTACCTGTCGAAGGGGGGCTTTACGGCAAAACAAAAAAACGATAAGATAAAAATAATCGGGATATTGACGGCCGGCGGAGATTGTCCGGGCCTGAACGTCGTGATACGGGCTGTTGTTAAGATAGCCGTTGACGCTTATAAGATGAAGGTAGTAGGTTTCCTGGATGGCTTTGGCGGATTGATCCATGACAAGGCGGTTATGCTGAAAAGCCGTAACGTATCCGGCATCCTGAGCGTGGGCGGTACTATACTCGGTACTTCAAATATAGCCAATCCATATAAATATTCTGTCGAAGAGCGCGGAAAGATCATATGCAAGGATGTGTCCGGCCAGGCTATAAAAAATTATAAAAAGCACAATCTCGACGCGTTGATCACGGTCGGCGGCGACGGGACATTGACCATAGCGTCGAAATTAGCCGAAAGTGGTCTTAACATAGTGGGGGTGCCGAAGACTATCGATAACGACCTGTCCGGGACCGACCTGACATTCGGCTTCGATTCGGCCATCGTTACGGCTACGGAGGCGATCGATAAATTACATTCGACGGCGCAGTCTCATCACCGGGTCATGGTCGTGGAGGTCATGGGCCGTTATGCGGGATGGATCGCTCTCTATTCGGGCGTTGCCGGCGGCGGTGATGTGATATTGATCCCCGAGATACCATATGATATCGGGAAAGTCTGTAAAAAACTGGACGAACGGGCCATGAGCGGAAAACGTTTCAGCATCGTAGTGGTTGCCGAAGGCGCAAGGCCCGTAGGTGGCGAGATGACGGTACGGAGGATTGTAGAAACATCCCCCGACAAGATCAGGCTGGGCGGGGTAGCTAACCGTCTTGCCGAACAGGTGGAGAAGGCGACGCACCTGGAAACACGCGCTACCATACTCGGGCATGTCCAGCGAGGCGGGATCCCGACGCCATTCGACCGGATCCTTGCCACACGACACGGGAGCGAGGCGGTAACGATGGTTTTGGAAAAGAAATTCGGACGGATGGTTGCTTTGAGGGGTAACCGGATGACGGATATCCCGATCAACAAAGCGATCGGGAAATTGAAGACCGTATCTCCCGACATGCCTCTTGTCCGGTATACGAAATTGATGGGCATAGGTTTCGGTGATTAAGCAAAGGATCATACATCGCACTACAAAGAAGACCGGACCCGGGAAGCATTACCCCCTCGGCGCCACGCTCGATAATGACGGCGTAAATTTCGCGCTATACTCCAAACACGCAAAGGACGTATATCTCGTACTGTTCGACCTGCCGTACGGAAAAACCACCGATGTCATTAAACTTGAGAACAGGACGCAGTATATATGGCACACGTTCGTGTACGCTCTCAAGGCGGGCCAGGCGTACGGTTTCAGGGTCAATGGAGATTACGACCCCGCCAACGGGATGAGATTCAACGTTCATAAGCTGCTGATAGATCCGTATGCGAAAGCGTTATCGTGGAGGTTTGTCAATGAAGAGAACCTCCTTCTCGCGTATAAGGCCGGCTCGAAATATCTGGACCTGTCGTTTGATAAGCGCGATAATGCGCATATAGTCCCGAAATCTATCGTTGTCGATGATGCGTTCGACTGGCAGGGCGACAAACGCCCCGATATCCCTCCCGAGAGATTGATCATATACGAGACCCACCTGAAAGGCTTCACGGCCCATTACTCCTCCCGGGTCAGCAACCCGGGCACTTATCTTGGTTTCATCGAAAAGATACCGCATCTCAAAAAGCTCGGCATAACGGCGGTAGAGTTTCTGCCGCTGCAGGAGTTTTATCATGAAGATTTTCTCCTGGAAAAGGGGCTTAAGAATTACTGGGGGTATAATACGATCGGTTTCTTCGCGCCGGCATCCGGATATTCTACCGGCGCGTCGTTGGGGTCCCAGGTGAACGAATTCAAGACGCTGGTCAGAGAGCTGCATAAATCCGGCATAGAGGTGATCATGGATGTCGTCTATAATCATACCGGTGAAGGCAGCGAGTTGGGGCTCACGGTATGCTTCAGGGGCATCGATAATCCCACCTACTATCGCCTTAAAGGCGCCGACACGTGGCCGGGGCGCTACTATGAGAATTATTCGGGGTGCGGCAATTGTCTCAACGCTTCCGATCCGTATGTCATACGTTTTATACTCGATTCCCTGCGCTATTGGGTCGGCGTCATGCATGTCGACGGTTTCCGGTTCGATCTTGCCTCCGTCTTGGGCCGAGGTAAAGAGGAATTCAGCGCCACATCCCCGTTCTTCGATGTCATAGGGCAGGACCCGGCCCTGAACAATATACGATTGATAGCCGAACCGTGGGATCTCGAAACATACCAGGTCGGCAATTTCCCCGTCGAATGGTCGGAATTGAACGACAAGTTCAGGGATACGCTGAGAAAATTCGGCAAGGGCGATCCGGGCCAGATAAGCGACCTCAGGTACCGTCTCTCCGGATCCCCGGATATCTACGGCCCCGACGGCAGAAACGCGCACAACAGCATAAATTTTATCACGAGCCATGACGGGTTTACCTTAAATGACCTGGTCTCCTATAACGGTAAACATAATGAGGCGAACCGCGAGGATAGCAGGGACGGGTTGAACGAAAATAATTCATGGAATTGCGGAATAGAAGGCGATACCGGCAATGCCGAAATAGTGCGTTTGAGAAAACGGCTCGCGAAAAATTACCTCTGCTACCTCTTTTTCTCTTCCGGCGTTCCGATGCTGCTCGGCGGCGATGAATTTATGCGTAGTCAGTCCGGCAACAATAACGCCTATTGCCAGGACAACGAGATCAGCTGGTTCGACTGGACCTTTGCGCAAAAGAACTCCGACATCCTGAGGTTTTGCCGTGAACTGATAGCGACGGTGAAAAAAAACAGCGCGCTCCGGGTGAGGCATTCTTCTTTCGGCGGCGCATTGTCTGGCGCCGATCGTTATCGTTATGAATGGATGGGGGAGAACTTTGAGTTTTCCGACTGGAGCGACGCCGGGAAAAGGATGCTGGCGCTGTATATATATGCGCAAAAAGAAAAAAGGGCGCAATTTTTTGTGATCTTTAACGCGGATTATCTATCCAAGCATGTGAAGCTTCCTGTTCCGGCGCCTGATAAGCGATGGTACCGCAAGATCGATACCAGTCTGGAGGGTGAGGACGATATCATGGCCGACGGCAAAGAAGTAGCCATAGATCCTCCCGGCTTCTATATTGTGAACGCCCGAAGTACAGTGCTTCTCATCGTACGATGAATCAGTGATATTTATGGATTTTTATCGGTATCGGTGATAAGATATCCACAAATAAAGGAGGTTCACACGATGCGCGGACTGAGAACGGTTTTTATCGCAGCGGTTGTGGCGGCAGGCGCGGTCCTTTGCGCCGGCGGTCTTTGTGCTTTTGAAGAAGAGACGAAGGTCATCGACGGAGAGGTCGAGGCTGTCAACGAGCTGGATCGGAACCTGACAATAAAATACATGGTCGACGATATAAATATTGTTTACGAACAACTGACTTTCAACGATCTTCCCGCGCACCCGAGGATATTTAAAGGGGACGACATGATAGACCTTGACGACATGCAGGTCGGTGACAATGTGACCGTTAAATATTACCCCGGTATGTATGATCCCAATTCCGATAAGTATTCGCAGTCAAAGCTGGTAAGTATGACGGTCGAACAATGAGGCGCGCAATTATTTTCTGGGAGATGTTTCTGCTGGCGGCCGTCTTTCCCCTCTCCGGCAGCTGTTTTGCCGATGACGAATCCGATTCGTATACCGAACAGATGGCTGCCGAGCGCACGGCTGCCGTAGAGTCCGCGGGAGATGAGGATGCGGAGATGGATAGAGGGGGTGAGCCCCCTACGGAGGATATTGAAGCGGACAACATAGGCAGGGAACAGCGCCAGGAAGAGGCGGCGGCCGGCAGCGAGGCAGCAGCTGACGAAGATACCGAAGCCGACAGGGGAGATCAGGATTTTTAAAGAACGGATGAAACATGTTACGAGCGACCTTAAGTAACATAATGTCGGAAGACATAGTCGTAGTATCCGAAGATACGAAGGTGGGCCAGGCGGCGCACCTTTTGCTCCGGTTCCGGATAAACGGCATACTTGTAGTCAAAAAAGGCGACAAGAAAAAAGTCAAGGGCGTGCTGACGACCACGGATCTCCTTGGATTTTTGGACAAGGCGTTCTCGGGACGGATTTTTGCAGCCGAAAAACTCAAAACAGTCGCGAATCTTCCCGTGGGCGCTATAGCCGGCAAGACCGTATTGAAGGTCCAGAAGGATGCGGAGATCGGGAAAGTGATAAGCCTCATGCATAAAAAAAGGATACATACGATACCCGTATATGACGGGAAGAAACTCGTCGGTGTCGTCGGAAAACACGATATCATTAATGCGGCGTTCGCCTGATTTTATTATTGACAGGACAGAGGATCGGTGATAGGATTTGTGAAAGCTAAAAAAAGGGGGTGATGCTGTATGAAAAAATCGGTCGCAATTTTTATTGCAGTCACTTTTTTAGCCAGTTTAACGGTTATGGGACTTGATGTAAAAGCAAGCCATGCAAGAAGCATGGTGATCGCGGATGCGAAGAACACTATCTGTCCGGTTGCGGGTATCAAGATCGCCGAAAGGAAACATAGCTGCATATACGATGGAAAACGGTATTGGTTTTCTTCATTTAAGGCGGTCCAGGATTTCAAAAAATCCCCAACAAGGTATGTCGGCGGCGCATCCTCATCATGGCAGGGGGATTATGGATCAAAGAGTTCTACAAAAAAGAAGAGCTCCTGGTAAACGGTCTGTTCACTGGTTAACTAAGTCTTATTTAAGAAGGGCCCTTAATTGGCATATGGGCCCTTCTTAAATCCATTCAAAGCAAACCTGATGCCGCGCTATTTAACTGTCTGCCTTGACATTGCTTGTGATATCATTATAATATAATAATAGGAATTATAGTCAAACAGCTTAATATCCGTATAATAATACTATTATGAGCTACTATAAGATAATGGGGTTCGATAAGGAGCCGTTCTCTACAAATCCCGATCCTGACTTTTTGTATCTCTCGCGCGAATACGATCTTGCCCTCACTAACATATTAATTGAGCTTCGATTAAAAAGAGGATTAAGCGCACTGCTTGGCGACATCGGTACAGGCAAGACGACCCTCTCCCGCCGGCTCGTGAAAGAGTTGTGCGAAAGAGAGGAGTTCGTTTTCCATACGATCCTGAACCCCACCTTCGAAAACGAGAAGGAATTCCTCTCTTCGCTTATCCAGAATTTTCAGATACCGTTCCCGCAGGATCTCGCCAGCCAGACGGTTCCCGGCATGCGTGATGCGTTTGAAAAATTCCTGCTGCATAAGAACCTTACCGACAGGAGGACCGTTGTTCTTTTGATCGACGAGGCCCAAAAATTGTCTTATGAAACACTCGAATCGCTGCGCATCCTTCTGAATTACGAAACGAATGAATTCAAGCTTATCCAGATCGTGCTCTTCGGTCAGCTCGAGCTTTATTCGAAACTCTTGGTCATATCGAACTTCTACGACAGGATCGACTTCAAATTCGTCCTCAACCCGCTCGGCCTGGAGGAAACCAAAGAGATGATAAGTTTCAGACTCCGGCACGCCGGCTACAAAGACGCCAGGCCGTTATTCGACAACGACGCTGTTCGTGAGATATATTATTACGCCAAGGGCTATCCTCGGGGGATCATACGGCTGTGCCATAAATGCCTAAGGATGCTTACCATGAGCAGGACCGCGACGACCGTTACCAAAGACATGGTGACGGAGGTCGTGCAAAAAGAATCGGATGTTCAATGGAACCCGGCAATAGTTCAGCAGAAAAAGAGCTCCTGAAGGCTATCGAAGGGAAGGCCGATCTCTCGAAGACGAGACCGGAGGCCGCGGGATTGAAAAAACTGCCAGCGTTGGACAGCCAGTTGGAGCAGTTCGCGCAGAGCGCCAGAGGGGTCGCGCTCCGCATGGCCAATATGGGCGCAGCGGGCGTCAATAAGGCCCTGCTGGTCACGATAATCGTGTTGGCGCTGATCTATGCGCTTGTCTTTGCGGGTGGCATGCGCCAGCTAAAACATATACCAAGATTTGACGCGAGCGCCGCGGCTGAAAAGCAGGTTTCAGGCAAGGCTGCCCTTTTCGCGCTCAAGGACTATTCGTATTACATCGATATACTGCTGGGGAGGAATATATTCAATCCGCTCGAAGAAAAGAAAGCCGATGTAAGCGTTTCCCTGTCGAAGGTGGCCGATATGGCCAAGAGCCTCAGGTTGGCAGGGATATCGTGGGCGGAGAATATGAAAGAGAGATATGTGATGATAGAAGATATAGCGGCCAAGGTGACATATTTCCTGCAGGAAGGCGACAGGATCTCGGGTTTAACCGTAAAGAACATTTACAGGGATCGCGTTACGCTCGGTGCCGCTGATGATACCATTGACTTGAGGTAGCTATGCTGTCATATTTAAAAAAACGGCCGATCATGGCGGTATGGATAACGGCGCTTTTTATCGTTTGTGTCGCGCATGATCATCGTGGAGGAGTGTCGCGGGCGGAAGACGCGTTGCCGATCGAGCTTAAAGAAAAACTGGGCCGGAAGATAGACCTAGACTTGAGGGACATGGATGTCGTAGACGTCTATAAGTTCCTGGCCGTCAAAGGCGACTTCAATATCTCGATAAGCAAGAATATTGCCGGCAGGGTTACGCTCTATCTCAAAAATGTCAATATTAAGGATTCTCTCGATATCATCTCGACAGCCAATGCCATTGGGTACAAGATCATGGGTGACAGCATAATCTATGTGATGGCGGAAGCGGAGTATATGGCGATGTACGGAAAGAAGTTCAGCGACAAAACATGCCTTAAGATCGTCTATCTTAATTACGCCAAACCATCATATGTTCTTGAGGCGCTTAAGAACATCAAGAGTGAAATAGGGAAGGTCGTTATAGACGAGGACACCGGCTCCGTCGTTCTGATCGATACGGCCGAAAAAATAAAACAGATGGAAGAGGCGATCCTGCGGCTGGACCACCCGCTTGAGACGAAAGTATTTGACCTTAGATACGCGAATGCCGAAGATGTCGCGAATAAACTGAAAGAGAAACTGGACAATAAGGCGGTCGGCTCAGTCCAGGGCGATGCCCGGTCGAACCAGCTTGTTGTGCGGGCGCTCCCGGACAGGCTTAAAGAGGTCGGGTTGATCATTGCGTCGTTGGATAAGAAAACGAAAGCGGTTCTCATAGACGTCAGGATACTCAAAGTCGTGTTTAATCCAAAGCTCGACATGGGCATAAACTGGGAAAGCGTTCTGGAGAAAGGCGGGAAGTCGCTCCTTACTTTTTCGGGCACCTTTCCGATAGCCTCTGTAGCCGGCGCAGGCAGGATCTTGGTTACGCCGGCCGGCGGAGAGGCCCTGACGGCTGACATCAAAATGCTGAAGCATGTGGTCGATACAAAGGTGCTGGCGAACCCGAGCATACTTATAACCAACAATAAGGAGGCGAGGATACACATAGGCGACAAGCTCGCCTATGTCACGACGACCACTATCGGTACCGGCGAAAGCCAGAGGGTCAATGAGGAGATCCATTACATAGATGTCGGAGTGCAGTTTAAAGTCACCCCCACCATCAACGATGACGGTTTCATCACGATGGCGATAAAGCCGGAGATATCGTCAAAATCGGGCGAGCTCGTCACGCCGCAAGGTTCGAAGGTACCCCTGGTCAACACAACGCTGGTCGAAACGAACGTTATAGTGAAAGACAGCCAGACGATAATCATAGGCGGACTCAAGAAGGATGAGTTGATAAAGACCCGCAGGGGATATCCGGGTCTGATGGACATACCGGTAGTCGGCACCGTATTTTCGAATATAGCGAAAGACAAGACCCAGACGGAGATAGTTATACTACTTACGCCGCATATCGTCGAAGGCGACGAGAATGCGGCGGACAAAAAATTCTCGCTGGAGCAGAAACTTAAGCCGGATAAGAAATATTAAATAGAGAAAGGTCATCATATGCGTAAACGCAAAACGATCCGTGTGGCGGCGTCGGTATGCATGGCGCCTGTCCTGCTATCCGCCATCGTTGCCGTTACACCATTCGCCATGGCCCAGGAAGGGGTAGATGCGCCCGCCCGGCAGGAGGCCACCGCTTCGGCCGGGCGGGCGGATCCCGCCAAGGCCCAGGTGATCGTGGCGCAGGAATCGTCCATGGAAAAATCGTTCAAAGAGACCTTGTCGGAGAACGAAAAATTAATGTCGGAAAACGCGGACCTGAAGAAAGCGGTCAATAAAGGCATCGCGAAAGAGTCATTGTACGCCGCGCGGGTAAAGGAGCTTACAGACAGGTTGGCCGACCTGAAAAAAGAGCTGGAAGGTACGAAAGCAGCGCTTGGGAATGAAAGGGCCGAGCTGCTCGCAGAGACGGAAAAGCTCAAAAAGGAGAACGAGCGGCTGGGAAAAGAGATCGCGCTATTCGAAAAGGAGCGGGAGAAGAACTACTATTTTAAAAAAATGAAAGCGGCGGAGACGGAAAATAGCGCAATCAAAAATAAGATGCGGAGTGCCATACCGGCAATGGAAGCCCTGAAGAGAGAGAACGGCAAATTGCATTATAATCTCGGCAACTTCTATCTTGGCAAAGGAGAGTATAAAAAAGCCGCTTACGAATACGGCCGTGCCGCCAGGTGTCTGCCGGGCGATGCGGACCTCACCTATAACCAGGCCGTGCTCTACGACTATTACCTGATTGACCCAAGGAAGGCCGTTCTGAGCTACACGGTATATCTTAAGAAAAAACCGAAAGCGAAGAACATCGATCTGGTTAAGGAGAGGATAGAAGTCAACAGGATCAAAATAAAGTCATCGGAATGGTCTACCGAAAAAGATCTGGAAAGATAAAACGCGGGAGCTTGCTTTACGGTTGCGTCCTGGCTGCCGTAGTCTGTCTTTTTTTAACCGCCACGGAATGTTTCGCCAACAATCTCAGCGTTTCAGATACCTCTCTCACCGGTCCTTCAGCCTCCGCAAAGACCATCAAGATACAGTTCGATATATCCTGGAGCAACTCCTGGCGTAATTCCGTCAACTACGACGCCGTGTGGGTCTTCGCCAAATACAAGATTGTCGGCGATTCCAACTGGTATCACGTGAATTTAAAGACGACCGGAACGACGCAGACGAACCCGTCGGGGTATTCGCGGGGCTCCGGGACCGCGATCGATATAGTGGCGCCGGTCAACGCGGACGACAGCATGTGTTACGGCTGTTTTATCCAGCGCTCCGGCCCCGGCATCGGCTCCGTAAGCACTACGAGCATCCAGCTCGTCTGGGACTGGGGGCCTACGGGCAATGACCTTGACGCGGCCGATACGATCGACGAGATAAAAGTGTACGGCATCGAGATGGTCTATATACCGTCAGCCGTGTTCTCCGCCGGGGATAACGCTACGGGAACAGCCGCGTTTAAGCAGGGAAGCGCCGACAACGACCCATGGTCCGTGACGAGCGAGGATGCCATCTCGGTAACCGCCGGGGCCAGCGACGGGTATTACTATGTGAGCGGCGGCAACTCCGGCGAGGATGCCAGCGGCTCGGTGTTTACGATACCGGCCGCCTTCCCGAAGGGCTACAGCGCTTTCTATGTGATGAAACACGAGATATCACAAGGGCAGTATACGGATTTTTTGAATATGCTGACATCCCTGCAGGCCGCGAACAGGTTTCCCAATCAGAACGGCAATAACCGCCACACCATTACCGGTTCCCATCCAAACCATTCAACGACACC
>JAQURW010000231.1 GCA_028715425.1 Candidatus Omnitrophota bacterium | reverse complement strand
TCAAGGTTGACATCGGAGAGCGGCTGGCGGTCCCGAAAAGCGCCGTCATGGATACCGGCATGCGCTCGATAGTTTTCGTCAAGGCCGTCGACGGCTCTTTCGAGACACGCGAAGTCTCGGTGGGAGATGAGGCAGGCGGTTATTATGAGATAGTCAAGGGGCTGTCGCCGGGCGAGGAGGTTGTCGTGTCCGGGAATTTTTTTGTCGATTCCGAGGCACAATTAACGTCAACGGCCGGATCAGGGGCTGGGCAATAAGAAAAGGTATCGCATGGGCCAGGTGATAGACCGTATTATCGAGATATGCGCGAAAAATAAGCTCACGGTATTTATCATAACGGGTTTTGCCGTTATCGGCGGAATCATTGCCGTTCAGAATATTCCGCTCGATGCCATCCCCGACCTATCCGACA
The DNA here is from genome assembly GCA_028715425.1 of Candidatus Omnitrophota bacterium. Lineage (GTDB taxonomy): Bacteria > Omnitrophota > Gorgyraeia > JABMRN01 > JABMRN01 > JAQURW01. The sequence continues at coordinate 3,383 of JAQURW010000231.1, read as the reverse complement.
CCCAGGTTATCGTCTTTTCGACATGGGACCGGCCGCCGCAGGTTATCGAAGACCAGGTGACGTACCCTATCGTTGCGGCCCTCCTCGGCGCGCCGAAGGTCAAGGATATACGCGGGTTTTCGGATTACGGGTTTTCGTACGTCTATATTATCTTTGAAGACGGGACCGATATTTACTGGGCGCGCTCGCGTGTCCTTGAATATCTTTCCAAGGTGATCCCCGCGCTGCCCGAAGGGGTCAAGACCGAACTCGGGCCCGACGCGACAGGCGTCGGCTGGGTCTTTGAATACGCGCTGGTCGATGAATCCGGAAAACATTCCCTCGAAGAACTTACTACCTTTCAGAACTGGCATCTCAAATATGCGCTCCAGTCGGTGCGCGGCGTCAGCGAGGTAGCCAGTATCGGCGGTTTCGTAAAACAGTATCAGGTGATCGTTAATCCGGATGCCCTCCTCCAGCACAATATCCCGATCACCGATGTGGTGCTGGCGCTCAAGAGATCGAACCAGGAGACCGGCGCCCGGCTTATCGAATTTTCGGGAAAAGAATATATGGTTACGATACGGGGATATATTACGTCCCTTGACGATATTAAAAAGATCGTCCTTAAGGTCGATGCGAACGGTATCCCGGTGACGATAAAGGATGTGGCAACGGTCCAGTTCGGCCCCGATATACGCAGGGGCGTTGCCGACCTGAACGGCGAGGGTGAGGTGGTCGGCGGCATCGTTGTCATGCGGTACAGGGAAAATGCCCTTAAGGTCATCGATGCCGTTAAGAAGAAACTCCGCGATATCAAACTGCCCGAAGGGGTAAAACTGGTCGTGACGTACGACCGGTCGGATCTTATCCTGCGATCGATCGATACGCTCAGGCACAAGCTTTTCGAAGAAATGATCGTCGTGAGCGCGGTCATCGTCATTTTTTTAGGCCACGTTACCTCGGCTTTGATACCTATTATAACGCTGCCGATAGCCGTTATAATCTCGTTTATCCCGATGTACTTTATGGGGCTTACGTCCAATATTATGAGCCTGGGGGGCATTGCAATCGCCATCGGCGCCATGGTCGACGCGGCTATCGTGGTTGTCGAGAATGCCCACCGCAGGCTTTCGCACTGGGGGGAACAAGGGAAAAAAGGCGATTATCGAGAGGTTATTATACCTGCGATCAAAGAAGTCGGCAGGCCTTCATTTTTTTCGCTTCTGGTCATTGCGATTTCTTTTTTACCTATATTCACCCTTACCGGGGTAGAGGGAAGGCTCTTTAAGCCTCTTGCCTTTACCAAGACCTTTGCCATGTTTTTTGCGGCGTTCCTTGCGATAACGCTGGTGCCGGCCCTGATGCTTCTTTTTATGCGCGGTACGGGATATAGAAGCGAAGAAAAACACCCCATAAGCCGGGCGCTTTTCCGGTGGTATGAGCCGGTTGTTCGTTACGCGCTTAAGCGCCCGTATGTGATCGTCATTTCGGCGGTTATGGTGTTTGTCGTGACCGTCCCTCTTTTCTTTAAACTTGGCAAGGAGTTCATGCCGCCGCTCAACGAAGGCAGTATCCTGTATATGCCGACGACGCCGCCCGGGATCTCGGTGACGGAGGCAACAAGGCTTTTAAAGGTCCAGGACAGGATATTGAAGACGTTCCCCGAGGTCCTTACCGTGTTCGGGAAGGCAGGCCGCGGTATGACCTCGACGGATCCGGCGCCTTATTCCATGATGGAAACGGTCGTCGTCTTGAAACCAGCCAACGAGTGGCGGCGCGGGCTCTCGTGGGAGGGGCTTATTAACGAGATGGACGAGAAGCTCCGGCTGCCCGGACAGGTCAATTCCTGGACCATGCCCATAAAGGCGCGGATAGATATGTTGACGACCGGCGTGCGGACGGCCGTGGGTATCAAGATATACGGCGACGATCTCAAAAAGATCGAGGCAATAGGCGGCGATATCGAGCAGCGCTTACGTCCGCTCAAGGGGACGAGGAGCGTCTATGCCGAACGCACTGCCGGCGGGTATTTCGTTAATTTTATCCTGAAAAAGGACGAGATCGCGCGGTACGGCTTGACGGTCCAGGATGTGCAGATGGCGCTTATGGCAACGGTCGGGGGCGAGAATGTCACGCAGACGGTCGAGGGGAGGGAGCGGTTCCCGGTCAATATCCGTTATCCGCGGGAATTAAGGGACGATATCGAAAAACTTAAAAATATATACATCCCGACGCCGGCCGGGGCCGCCATACCCGTCGCCGAGCTCGCCGTTGTGGAATTGGCTACGGGCCCTTCGATGATACGGGATGAGAACGGGGCTCTGGCAGGGTATGTCTATGTTGATGTCGAGGGGCGTGACGTCGGCGGATATGTCGCCGAGGCAAAAGAGGCGCTCAGGAAAGATTATGCGCTCCCCCAGGGGTATTCGATCGTTTTCAGCGGGCAATACGAGTTTATGGAGCGTGTAAAAGACCGCATGAAGATCGTCCTGCCGCTTACCCTTTTTATCATTTTCTTTTTGATCCGGGGTAACACCGGCAGTTATGCCAAGACGTTCATCGTTTTATTGGCGGTCCCCTTTTCGCTGGTCGGCGTGGTCTGGGCACTGTACCTTTTTAACTATAATCTCAGTATAGGCGTTTGGGCCGGGATCATCGCGCTTTTGGGCGTCGATGCCGAGACGGGTATCTTTATGCTCCTTTTTCTCGACCTTGCGTATGAAGATATGAAAAAGCGGGGAGAAATGAAAACCGCCGATAATCTGCGCGAGGCGATCCTGAGCGGAGCCGTAAAAAGGGTAAGGCCTAAGATGATGACGGCGTGCGTCCTTTTTATAGGGCTTCTGCCGATCATGTGGGCTCCGGTATACGAGACCGGCGCGGACGTTATGAAACGCATCGCCGCGCCCATGGTGGGAGGGATACTTGCCTCGTTTATCATGGAACTTATCCTGTATCCCGCCGTCTATTTTCTGTGGAAAAAGAAAGGAATTGACAAATGATACAAATGTGGTATCATTAATGTCGATGAAATTGATAACGCGCGATACGGATTATGCAATACGGGCGCTTTTGACGCTCCGGAGGTACCCCGGTAAAGTGGTAAGGGTGGACCTTTTGGTCAAGCAGAATTCGATACCCAGGCCGTTCATGCGGAAGATACTCCAGATCCTGAACAGAAACGGTATCGTACACTCATACAAAGGAAAAGGCGGCGGGTTTACGTTGGCGCGGAAGGGCGGCACGGCCTCGGTCATGGACATCATAACTATTTTTCAGGGACATACAGAAGTTATATCCCGCAAGTTCCCTTTCGAGACTACCCGCACCGCAACCGAGGGTTAGGCAGCTCCCGACCGGGAGGGCATAGCCACTGTCCGACATAAAATTAACAAGGTATT
>JAQURW010000230.1 GCA_028715425.1 Candidatus Omnitrophota bacterium | reverse complement strand
ATGCCGGCGCTTATGCATATGCCGCACCGGGAGGCAAAAAAACAGGCCGGAGAAAAAGCCAGGGAGATACTCGATACTATGGGATTGGGTAACAGGCTCAAACACCGGCCGAACGAACTGTCAGGCGGCGAAGCCCAGCGCGTCGCCATAGGCCGGGCGCTCATGAACGATCCTGAGATACTTTTGTGCGATGAGCCGACAGGAAACTTGGATTCTGACATGGGAGCGCAAATATATGGTATACTATATGGCATTAATAAGGTACGGGGGACCAGTGTGGCGATTGTAACACATCATTTGCATAAATTACATCAATTTGATACAATGTACTTTATTAAAGATGGCATTTTAGGGGTTTTTAACAAGCCATCGGAGGTTGACTAATGGGAATGAAAATATATCTGAACGGTTCATTTGTCGACGCCAAGGACGCCAATATATCCGTGTTTGACCACGGACTGCTTTATGGCGACGGTGTTTTTGAGGGGATCAGGAGTTATAGCGGGCTTGTATTCAAGCTCAAAGAGCACATTGACCGCCTCTATGTGTCTGCAGAGGCGATACGCCTGAAGATACCGCTGACCCATAAAGAAATGATAGGCCTTGTGGTCAAGACGCTCAAGGTCAATAAATTAAAGGATGCCTATATCCGTCTCGTGGTGACGCGGGGAGAAGGCGATCTTGGCCTGGATCCCCGGAAATGCCACGGCAAGCCCTCTATTTTTATCATCGCGGATAAGATCACGCTGTATCCCAAGGATTTTTATAAAAACGGGCTTGATATCATTACGGCGAAAACCAGGAGAAACCTTCCGCAGGCGCTTGATCCCCGTATTAAATCGCTTAATTATCTTAATAACATCCTGGCGAAGATCGAGGCGACCGATGCCGGGGTGCAGGAAGCGATCATGTTGACGCATGACGGTTTTGTGACCGAGTGTACCGGTGATAATATTTTTATCGTTAAGCGCAAGACCCTCATGACGCCGCCGGTCGTCGTGGGCGCCCTTGAAGGCATTACCCGCAGCGCCGTTATGACGATCGCGCGGCGGTTGAGAGTTCAATGCAAAGAAAAACGCCTGACGCTCCTCGACCTGTACGATGCCGACGAATGTTTTTTGACCGGTACTGCGGCAGAGATCATCCCGGTCGTCGCGATCGACCGCAAGGCCATCGGGACCGGTAAGCCGGGGCCGGTGACACAACTCCTTCTGCCGGAGTTTAAAAAGATAACGACGGTCGAAGGAATCAAGGTCGAATAGAGGACATACCTATGATGTGCGATATATGCAATAAACGCGAGGCAACGGTACACCTTACCGAGATCATCAATGATAAGGTGACCAAAATGCATTTGTGCGAGGCCTGCGCCAAGGAAAAGGGTGAAGAGATGGAAACGCATTTCGGCATTTCCGACCTCCTGCAAGGGCTGGCGGACTTCGGCGTGCCTCACGAGGTGAAAGGCAAAAAAAACCTGAAATGCGCCGCCTGCGGTTTTATGTTCAGCGATTTTCAGAAGATCGGCCGGCTGGGATGCCCCAAGTGTTACGATTCTTTTGCCCCTCAGCTTGTGCCGCTTTTAAAACGTATCCACGGTTCGGACCGCCATATGGGAAAGTTGGCGCTTAAGATGGAAAAGGGGAAACAACAGCCGTCCCGGGTCCAGGAGCTTCAGGAACTTAAGATAAAACTTCAGGAGGCTATCGCCGGGGAAGCGTTCGAAGAAGCCGTGGTCATACGTGATAAGATCAGGCAACTGGAAAACAGCCTGGGGCAGCGCGAGGATAATGAAAATAGATAATCTTCTTTATAAAGAAAGCGAATGGCTGAAAGGGACGGGCCCGAAAGCCAATACCGTTATTTCAAGCCGGATCCGCCTGGCAAGAAATGTCGACGGTTATAATTTTTTTACGACAGCATCGCCCGAGACCAAGCGGAAGATATTCGACGATATTCAGGCTGCGGTCAAAAAATGCAAGACATTGAAAGGCGCATCGCTACTTTCGATGAAAGAGATCACCGAGCTTGACCGCCAATTCCTGGTCGAGCGCCATTTGATGAGCCTCGAGCATGTGGCCGAACCCGAATCCAAGGGGCTGGTCCTGGATGATAAAGAGGTCGTGAGTATCATGATCAACGAGGAGGATCATCTCCGTATCCAGGTGCTTCAATCGGGGTTTAACCTGACCGAGGCCTGGCGGATAATAGATGCGATCGACAATGACCTTGCCGAGAGGCTCCGCTTCGCGTTTTCGCCGCGATACGGTTTTTTGACCGCCTGCCCGACCAACACCGGTACGGGGCTGCGCGGTTCGGTGATGCTGCACCTGCCGGCCCTTGCGATGACCAATCAGTTGAACAGCGTATTCCAGGCGATTTCCAAACTCGGGCTGACGATACGGGGGCTGTACGGCGAAGGGACCGAGGCCACCGGCGAATTCTATCAGATATCCAACCAGGTGACGCTCGGCTATTCCGAGACGGACCTGATCGACAATATCGAAAAGATCATTTCGAGGATCATCGGACGGGAAAACACTACGCGGGCTTCGCTTCTCTCGAAAAATAAAGAGGAGATCACCGACAAGGTCTGGCGGGCGATGGGGACGCTCCGGAGCGCGCGGATCATCACCAGCAACGAGACCATCACGCTCCTTTCGACTATCAGACTCGGTATTGACCTGGCTATTATTAAAGAGCCCGATGTGAAGGTGCTGAATGAATTGTTTATCCTGATGCAGCCGGCGCATTTGCAGAAACTCGAGGGAAAGGCGTTATCTCCACAGGAACGTGATGTGAAGCGCGCGGCGCTGATCAGGGAAAAACTAAAATCATAGCGGTTAGCGTTTAGGATATTGTCATTATGGACGATATTAACTAACCGCTAACCGCTGCAAAGAGAGCTATGGAGGATTGCAATGGCAATGTTTAATAGGTTTACCGAGAGGGCTCGGAAAGTTATTCTTTTAGCGAAAGAAGAAGCGAAACGTTTCAATCATGACTACATCGGCACCGAACATATCCTGCTCGGCCTGATCCGCGAAGGCGAAGGGGTCGCCGCGGCGGTTCTCGCGAGCATGGGATTAAGTTCGGACAAGATCCGGCTCGAGGTTGAAAAATTCGTCCAGCCGGGACCCAGCACCATCATATCCGGCGATATACCTTTTACGCCGCGGGCCAAAAAGGTCATAGAACTGGCGATGGAGGAGGCGCGCAATCTCGGCCATAATTATATCGGGACCGAGCATCTTTTGTTGGGCCTTATCCGGGAAGGCGAGGGTGTCGCCTCGCAGGTCCTGATTAGTATGGGGCTTGACCTGGATAAGGTGCGCATGGAGATCATGAGCCTTCTGGGATCGTCTATCCCGGGATATGCCGAAGGCGCTCAGGAAAAAACGAAAAAGGGGAAGACCCCGGCCCTTGATTCCTTCGGCCGCGATCTTACCAAGCTGGCAAAAGACGGGAAACTGGACCCGGTCATCGGCCGGAAGAACGAGATCGAGCGTGTTGTCCAGATACTATCCCGCCGCACGAAGAATAATCCCGTATTGTTAGGCGAGGCCGGTGTCGGCAAGACCGCGATTGTCGAAGGGCTTGCCCAGCAGATAGTCGCCGGCGACGTCCCCGAGCTATTGCGCAATAAACGCATCGTTATCCTTGATCTTGCCCTGATGGTCGCCGGTACCAAATACCGCGGACAATTCGAGGAGCGTATTAAGGCTGTCATGGAGGAACTGAAACGTTCCACGGAAGTCATTGTTTTTATCGATGAGTTGCATACACTGGTCGGCGCCGGC
>JAQURW010000229.1 GCA_028715425.1 Candidatus Omnitrophota bacterium | reverse complement strand
GAGGTTTGGCACCTCGATGTCGGCTCATCGCATCCTGGGGCTGGAGAAGGTCCCAAGGGTCCGGCTGTTCGCCGGTTAAAGCGGTACGTGAGCTGGGTTCAGAACGTCGCAAGACAGTTCGGTCTCTATCTGTTGTGGGCGCAGGATATTTGAGAGGATATGTTCCTAGTACGAGAGGACCGGAACATACGAATCCCTGGTGTTCCAGTTGTCGTGCCAACGGCACATGCTGGGTAGCTATATTCGGAAAGGATAAGCGCTGAAAGCATATAAGCGCCAAGCCCCCCTCGAGATAAGATATCCCAATTAGACACCTTGAAGACTACAAGGTTGATAGGGTCCAAGTGTACGAGCCGCAAGGCTTTTAGCTCAGGACTACTAATCTGTCGATTGGCTTGACCTTTATTTTTTAAAGGTATCATCCCAAATTATCGTCCCAAATAGGCTTAGTACCTACTGCGGTACTTTCCTACTGTATATGCTGTCATGATTTTGAAAACTAGGCAAAGTATTCCGTCGAAACAATGATCGATCCTCCCATGGTTCGGATCGATGACATTGTTTCGACCTGAAACTTTGCTTCGTAGAGTTTCCGCCTCGGCAGTGATCAATCCTCCCATAGGTCGGATTGATAGCACTGCCTCGGCATGAAAAATTTTTATTCAAAATTTTTCAGGCGACCATGCTGGAGGTGATCACCCGTTCCCATTCCGAATACGGAAGTTAAGCCCTCCAAGGCCGATGGTACTTATCGGGCAACTGATCGGGAGAGTAGGTAGTCGCCTATTTTTATTAAAATACTCCGAAATGTATGCGTAAAAATACACGAGATTTTCGAAGAAAATCGAAGTAAATTTTTACCATGAATACATTTCGGAGTTTTTATTTTAACCCCGAAATCAATGCGTGAGAATTTCGAAGAAATTCGAACCATGCGGTGATTTCGGGGTTTTTATTTCCCGAACCATGTTTTAATTTTGGGGTTTTTATTTCTATGCTATAATAGATTTATGCACCCCCTCATAAAAGATTCGGTTATCCTCTTCTTCAGTAACGGCTTCAGACAAGTCATCATGCTCATTACCGGCGTCATCGTCCCGCGGACACTGGGGCCTGCCGTTATGGGGATGTTGAATATGGTGAAGCTCGTCTTCGAATGGGCCCCCTATGCGGAATGCGGCATGTCAAACAGCCTCTCCCGCGACATCCCGGTCTTGCGCGGTAAGGGTGATGACGCATCGATAGCGGCGGTCAAAGACACTTTTTTTACCTTTACCGTTGTTACCGGATCGATCTTTATCGCGGTTGTCCTCGTTTTCATGATCATGATCAAAGATAGCGCCATAGCGCCCGGAATACGTTACGCGGTCATTGCTATCGCGCCCTTTGCTATTTTTGTAAATCTTGCGACTTTTTTGAGCGGAATGATGCGCGCAGAGAACGATTTCCGCAGCATGGCTGCCATGCAATATATCTGGTCTGTAGTTTTTGCCCTTGTTACCTTTTTGACATTACGGGCGTGGGGTATGTATGCCGTGCTCGGCGCCCTGTGTGTCGCCTATAGCGTAACGGTGATAGTTATCTTTCTGCAAAAAAAATATCGTTTGAAATGGCGGATATTACCTTCGGTCCTGGTGCCGGCCTTTGCCGTAGGGCTGCCGACCATGGTCGGAGCCCTCTTTCCGACGTTGCGTGATACTATCGAGCGTATGCTGATCGTCGCTTTCAGGGATTGGAAGGCCCTGGGCTTGTATACATTGGGTACCGATATCGCGTTTTATCTTCTTGTGTCTCTGCCGGCAGTTTTTGTCCAGCCTTTGGCGCCCAGGATCTATGAGCAGTATGGCAGGGAACGGTCAGGGCTCCTAAAATATATGATCGCTCCGACATACGCCGTGGCATTGACCGCGGCGATACCTGCGGCCTTTGGCTACATAACGGCGCCGTTCTTTTTCAATATTCTTTTTCCGAATTTTACGGCGGGGGTACCCACGGCACAGGTCCTTCTCTTAGGGCGGAGTTTTATGGCGCTCGGATTTATCCCGTGCTTCATCTTTATAGCGTTTAATAGGGCGTATCTGATCGTTCTGATACAGGCTGCGGTTCTTATTTTCCTGACCGCAATGCAATATCTGGCGCTTAAAACCGGGCATGGCATATACGCCGTAGCCGTGGTGTCGGGGGTCGGCTTGTGCGTATACGGCATGGCAATGACCTTTCTTGCGTATCGCGTTTGTAACGCCTCGTTTGGCCGCATGTCCGGCTTTGCCGTCCGTCTGGTGTTACTTTATGGTTATACGTTAGGCGCGTGCCTTCTCACAAACTATTTGGCGGGATTCGGTGATCCTCAGTCGTTTGCCGTAGCCGCCCGGAAAATGGTTGTACTTACGGTACTTCTCTGCCCGCTTATGTGGCGTATGTTCGTTTACTTCAGGAAGAGAGTTTTTACGGTGGGCACATGACCGGGACTGAAACGACTATTTTTTTTATTACGAATCGCCGGCAGCCGTTCGCAGCTGGCGGGATCTTTTTTTTGAATACCGTATCAGTCGTTATCCAGGCGATCCTTTACCGTATTTTTTACAGGCAGGGTGTGGTCGTTATAGATGGCGAAGTTCCTAAAATACTCGAAAAGATCTTTCCTGCCGCTTCGCTCAAACGCCTGAGTGAATTCAGACAAAAAGAATTCTATAGCGATCTTCTTCAAGAGTCGGAGCGCCTTGCGGCCGCATGGTATCGCGGCAGTATGGATGAAGGGGCCCGGTGGTGCTTCCATAACGGGATCCCTCTATGGGGCGCGCTCGAACAGGATATCGGCTATTACCTCTATCGCACTATTGAAAAACTGCGTTGTCTCCAAGCCCTTCTCCGTGATGTCCAGGCCGATACGATCGTGATAGGTATACAGTTTCCCGACGATAATGTCGCTAAGATCGCCGCGCGTACCTGCGCGCTCCGGTGGAAATATCTGATACCGGGGACAAGGGGCGGGATACGGTTATTGTGTTCCCTCGCTGCATGTTTTGCCGGGTTATTTTTTTTCTCGAGAATGCTCAGGCCGGTCTCCACGAAGGGCCTTTCTCTGCCGAAGGACCCGGTACTCGTTATGCCGTTATCGAAAACGACCTACCGGATGTTCATACCGCTCAGCGAACGTATGGCTGCAACTGCGCCGTCGGTTCTGGTCAAGGTTATCGGCGATGATTTTGATCTCAAGGGTGCGCGTGTTAATAACAAAGTCGCCAAACTCGATCTTAAGGAATATGTGCGCAGGTATCTTCCCGGAACGGGTTTTTTCCGTAAGGGCAGGCAGGAACGAATGCGTTGTGTCAGGGAAGCGCTGTGTCGTTCTATGGTGCTTGACGGTGTGCCCCTGGCAGAAGTTTTTGAAAATGTCCTCTTTTGGTATTTTGATATCAAGCCTTGCGAGGTGATGGGGCTTATCGATGTCTATCAGTCATTTTTAAGCGCGGCAAAGCCTTCCCGGATCGTCCATCCGCAGGAAAAATATATATACGGCTCTGTGATAATGGATGTGGCGAAAACAATGAAGATCCCCTGTGTCATGATCCAGTATGGCCCTTTTGATAAAGATCCCGGCATGACGTATCTCCGCCTCATGACCCGGCCGCCTCATGAGGGGATATCGGGCTTGCGGGGGCATGATGTCGTTTCGGCCGTTATCGGCGCAATGGGACAAGCGACGCGAGAGACCCTTGTGCGTTTGCAGGTTCCGGACGGCAAGATCCGTATCGTGGGCAGCCCTCTTTTCGGAGGTAAAGCGTATGGCCCGCGTTCTAACCGTGCAACAAAAACAGTATTA
>JAQURW010000044.1 GCA_028715425.1 Candidatus Omnitrophota bacterium | reverse complement strand
GTACGGATGGCTTCTTTCTGCGCCTCCTGCACGGCCCGGTAAATTTTCTTCATCCGTGACGGCAGGCGGCCGACAATAAAGGTCCGCGTCATGTCGCCGCGTTGCTTCTTGTACACGACGCCGAAATCGATCATCACACAATCGTTAACGCCGATCTCACGGCCGGTTACCGGGGCATGGGGATTCGCAGCGTTCGCCCCGCTACCGACGATGGTCTTGAACGCCTTTCTCAGGCCCCGTTCCGCCATCTTGCGCTCGATAGCCTTCGCTATGTCCGATTCGCGGGAACCGGTCGTCACCAAAGGCCGAATTTCGTCAAAGATCCGCGCGGTGATCCGAGCCGCGCGCCGCAAATTCGCCAGTTCTTTTTTTGTCTTTATCTGAATATTTCTCACGATTACCGAACAAATTCCATTATCGCATCCAGCGCCAATATATAACTTGTCTTCCCGAACCCGGCGATCTGCCCCTTGGCGACCGGCGCGATGAGCGACGTATGCCGGAATTCCTCGCGGCTGTAGATATTGGACAAATGCACTTCGACAACGGGAAGGCCCGAGGCGCTTATGGCATCCCGGATCGCGACGCTCGTGTGCGTATAGGCCGCGGGATTTATGATGATCGCCTCTACCTTGTCTTTTTTTGCCTGTCCTATCTTGTCAACGATCTCGCCCTCATGATTCGACTGAAAGGCAACGATCGCCAGTCCCTTCTGAGCGCCGAGGCCGATCAACGTTTTATTGATATCGTCGATCGTCGTTAACCCGTATATCGAGACCTCGCGTTCGCCCAAAAGGTTCAGGTTAGGGCCGTGGATGACCAGTACCTTATGCACGTTTTTCCCCCGGTTTTTCGGCTTCGCTCACCAGCATGACGGGTATCCCGTCCCTTACCGGATAGCGCAGGCCGCATTTTTGGCAGATGATCTTTTCGTTCTCATATTTCACGCCGCTCTTACAGGCCGGACAGGCCAGTATATCCAGGAGTTCCTTGTCGATCATATGAATTCCCCCTCTTCTTCGCGTATCTTGACAGACCTGAACTGCGGGCTGGTAAGGTATATAATACCGCCGATAAGGCTTATAATAAAAAGAAGCGCCAGAAGGATAATGCTGACGCCGAAGGACTTTTCACGCCCGACTATCGGGCCGAAAAGCGCCACAATGGCTCCTTCGCGCAGGCCCAGGCCGCCCAACGACGGCAGGAGCGTCACGACGCAAATAATAGGCATGATAAGAAAAACGACTTTTATGGAAAGAGGCTGGTTGAGCGAATTAAAAAGAAACTGTATGACAAAGAAATAGGACGCCTGCGAAACGATCGAAAGGGCTATCGTATGGGCCAGTACCCACCGCCGACTGCGATAGCTGTGAAGCATTTCATAGATCTTATGCAGTTTTTCTCCTATATTTTTGAAGCGTATCCGTATCAGTATCTTGGTAATAATATCCGCGGCGGCCTTGTTGAGCACAACAAACGCGATAAAAGCCGAGAAGATGACAAATACCAGGACCGACCTGCGCACTGCCACCTGTGTCACCGCATTCCATCCGATAATAAGCGCCAGGAGCCCCATCCCGGCGAACGAAAAAAGGCCGGTCAGCCGGTCCATGAAGACCGCCATATACGAGTTCGCTTTCTTGCCCGTGATGTTGCCGGTATAATACGCCTTGATGATATCTCCGCCTATGGCGGAAGGCATAAAATTATTGAAGAAAAACCCGATAAAGTTAAGCTCGAGAAGCCTGAAAAAAGGCATTTTGATCCCTTCTGCCTTGACCAGTACTTTGAGCCTTAACGTAACGAGGGCTATATTGACCGCATAGATGGCAAGAGCAACGGCAAAAAGAGCAAGGTTGGTCTTCTTCAGTTCAGCAAAAATGGTCGTATACTGGCCTCTCATGACATAGAAAAGCCCTGCCAGAAGTCCGATACTGATAAATACCTTTATATAGTTCGATATCCGGTTTTTCATTTAGAGCGATACTATAACATAATATTAATAATATGTAAAGGGTGTTTGGCAAAAAAAACGGCCCCGAAAAATCGGGGCCGGGTGAACAGAGAGGTATACGCCGTACCTTCTGTATTATGCCGCTATGGCGACCTTGCGCTGCATCTCGAAGTACTTCTGGACATTCTCGGCAACGCCGATCGGTTTAATAACGCCAATAGAATTGAACAACTTTATCAAAAAATCCTCGGTTATCTGGTCTTTCATGTCGTCGGTGACAAGCTGTTTTGCCAAGGCTATATTGCGGTCTACCATATCCTTATACCCCTGGTCCGCCCTTGCCAGATCAATCGTATCGAATTTCGACAGCATCCTCATGCGTTCATGTTCGCCGACTGCCAAACCGGTCAATCCGGCAATATTGAGCTGCTGTTTCTGGAGGTCAAACTCGACATTGACGATATGAATATTGGCCGCGATCTCAGGCCTTGTTTGGGCAAGAGTCCTGATCTCAGCCTGAATACGGCCGATCAAGCCTTTACTTACCGCAGGCAAATAAAGCGACCAATGGTCTTTGCCTGTCCATCGCGCTATAAAATCTTTTAATTCAGCCCTGAAGGCCTCCTCCAAGAGCGCCTCCCAGTTCGCAGCGCTGATATCATAAGCCTGCGCCTTAACTTCTCCTAACTTATCGTCAGGATGCTGCCTTTCATACGTCGTTGCGAAGGCTTTTTCGACTACCTGGACCCAGCCTTTTGCGGTATACGGCATGCTGGTCTTTTCATCGGTTCCCATGTTCCGGTAAGGCGCCCAGCAGAGATCGCGTGCGCCGGAACGTTTGCTCTGGATTACATCGAAGAACGGCTGCTCCCACGGTTCTATGATCCTGCCGCCGGTACTGCCTGGCCCGGTCTCATTCCCGCCGCCGGTGCCGATAGTTTCATCAGGCGCATTCGCAAGATCCGGCCTCTCCTCATTCAGTTTTAACAAAGGCGCGGCCTTCTCAAGTTCTGCCAGCATGGATTCAAGAGTCCTGTTCCGATCGTTCAACTGCTTACTGTCTTTAAATACTAACGTAACAAAATCCTCATTCCAGTCCGGCGCCATTTTGTAGTATGCGCCCAGTTCGTGTACCAACGCGCGAGCCATTTTCCCGGCGTCAGTGTTGTATGTCACATATATTCCTCGCCAGCTGGCATGGTCTAGGTTATACAATTGCTCAACCGCAAATTTACCTTTTTCACCCTGTCCGACAACCGTAAGACCGTTAAACCCCCTGCTTGAATCCTGTTTATTCATTACATCTACCAGCAAACTGCTCACTTTCTGCTGATCGATCAATAAATTCATCGCCGGACGCAGCATATCTACAAGAGCAGCGCTGTTTTCATGTGTAAATCCATTTATGCCGGCAGCATTATCCGTGTCTTTCGCCATCGCCCACGCGCGGAGAACATCGGCAGACTGATGACCGAGCACGGTCATATTACTATGCGTTATGTCGTCAGGATTCACCTCATAGACGGTAACCGCACCCTTGCCCATAATAGCTTCCATCGCTGTCCGTACGGCATCCAGGTCTGAAGGATTTTTTATCGGAAGGACAACTGAACTCAATGTCTTCCCGTCAAACGTATTCAAAGGAACGACCACGCCCTTGGCCTTTGCGATTGCCTCGGCATAAGCAGGCTCTGCCAGATTCTGAAATGTCAAAAACCTGACACCTGTTCTCATAGGTAAGCCGATGGCCTTTACCTTATTATCTGTCTTTTCCGCCCTATACAACGCTTCAAGATCATGCGCCGCTGTCTCCGTATACTGCCATGTAGCCTTAAGACCCATCTCCGAAAATACGCTTCTCAAGGCCAACGCCGAGTTCATCTCGCTCAGCATGCTCTCGATCGGGCTCAGGTTGCCGGACAGCAATTTAAAATACGGGTTATATTTTTCCTGCTCAAGTTTCGGCGTTATCAGTATATAGGAGTAGCCGGCTTTTTTCAGAAGATCCTTCATGTTGTCCGTGTGGAAACCGCCGGTTACCATAAAGAAGGCTTTTTTCTCCCCTGCGTATTTATCGATATTATCCATGAACGCGTTATCACGGTCGAAGGAGCACGCATAAAAGTTCGATATCTTGTCCTTATAGGTATCCAGCTTCTCGACATCAGGATTTATGTTCGCCTGCATCTTGTACCATTGCGCCTTCTGGTTGATAAAATCGATATAGTTCTTCGCGCTCAAGTCGCTCTTGTGCTCGTTAAAATAATCATATTGCTGGCGGGTAAGCGAGACCGAAAAAAGTTTGTTCATGATGCCGAGATCGTCCGCCAGGTAATACAGCTTGCGTTCATCGTCTTTTTTGACGAGATTATCGACGACGTAACGTTCGATATTGAATATCTCCGAAAAGAACACGTCCTTTTCGACCGAATCGTACTGCTCGAGATACGCCTTGTATTTGACCAGTTCAGGATACGGCTTTGAATCCATGTCGCACGAACGGCCTTTCATGAAAAGATATTCGTAGAAATCGGCTGCCGGAAGGTTCCCGTTCTTGAAATCGATCGATTTCTGCACAAGCGCAGATATCTCAAGTTTGGAAAGCTTCTTGGTCAGGGTATCGATGTACTCCTCGCGCTCGGCCTCTGCCTTCTTAAAGTCGATCTTTTTCTCGTCCTCCATCAGTTTCATGAGACGTTTGAAATTTTCGAAATTATCTATCTTGATATTGTTCGCCTGCGACACCGTGTTAAGGTATTGAACATAATCCTTTAAATGGCTTTTGTTCTCGTCATAGGATGCCTTGTGGCTGTCAAAATCTTTGAGGGAATCAGAAAATATGGGCGGTTTCAGGTTCGTGACATAATGCCTGAGGACACCCATATATTTGTCGACATACTCCTTATATGCAAGACTTTCACGGTAGACGCTCAGGTTCTTTTCGTACAAATCCGGTTTCTCCAGTCCCTTGACGGCTATCTTATCGGGATTCATGATCGCAAAAAGCTCTACACCGGTTATCCGGCCCTCCCGGACGAAATAATCGACGACCTTTTCGCGGACATCAAGGTCGGGGATAGAGGTAAAAATCGAAAAGTTGTAATTTCCGGCGCCGCCTTCAAGCGCAGCAAGATCTACGCCGTATTTTTCGTTAAAAAAACCGATGATAGCCTGGATGTTTTTCTGGCATGAATAGTTGCAGTGCGCATCCTGAATATACACTATAACAGGTTTATCGCCGTCTGCCTTATGGAATTCACGGATATAACCGAGGGAGAGCGGAAGTTCGACACCCATTATGTTAGAAGAAGAAAGGCCCAGGCGTACACCACCTCCCCTATCGCTTCCAGGAAATAGGGAATTCGTCACACCCTCTGCCCGGGCCAATCCCGTATTGAACTGCAGCAAAAAAGCTAACGAAACACTAATACATGCAGCCTTGAAAAAACAGCTCTTTTTATGGCTAGATCTGGAAGCGTACATGGTGAATCCTCCTATGGTTTTCTAGACGTTACATGATAACTCTACACACGCACATATTGTTGAGGCCTAACGATAAACGCCTCCTTATGTGCTTGCAGTAGATTATGCCATAGAATGACGGCTAATTCAAGAAAGGCTTGATAACTTTTTGATATCTTAACAAATCGTCAGATAAACAGGGCGAGCTTCCTTTTTATTATATCAATAACCTTTTCGGCGGCTTTTTCGCCGTTGGCTATGATCTCTTTTGCCTTATGGAAATCAAGCTGGGTGATGCCTTTCAGGCTTGGTTCGACGATGACATCCGCGCGCATAGATTGATATTTATCCAGCTCTTCTCCCATGATCTGTATGGACTGGATCATAAGTTGAAAGATGTTCGACGCCGCGATATTTTGGGGCTCAAAACCGACCCGCACCGCAATGACAAAGGTAGCGCCAAGGTCTTTTGCCCACTTTACCGGAACACTGTGCCTCAATCCTCCGTCGGCCAACAGCCTGCCGTCAATGCGGACCGGCGGGAAGAACCCGGGCCATGAACAGCTCGCGATCACGATTTTCTGCAGGTTTCCCGAAGTATACAGCAATTCCTGGCCGGTCCTTATATCGGTCGCTGTTATTGCGGTCGGTATTCTACATTCGTCAAATGATTTGCCTTCGGTGAATTTTCCGACCACCTTTGCCAGTTTTTCGCCTTTTGTCATCGCTACCCGCGGGATGGTCATGTCCGTTATTTCACGCCATGAAAATTTTTCGGCCTCCTCCTGAAGATAACTGACCGGCCTGCCGAGGCTGTAGACTGCTCCGACCAGGGCGCCCATACTGGAACCGATGACCAGGTCTATCGGTATATGCTCGCGCTCAAGGACCTTCAGGACACCGATATTCGCGAACCCCCGTGCCGCCCCTCCACCCAATGCGATCGCTATTTTGCGTTTTTTAAAAAAAAATCCCATATTGCCGCCTTTCTGCCAAGCATACTGCATACCTACCTGTATACAATAACCCCCGCATACCCCACCACACTCGTATAATCGCCGGTTGTATCCCCGCTCGTTTTATAATCGACAAGTGTGGCTTTTTTCGCGCCGAGCTCCTTTGCTGCAGCAAGCATAATAGCTGCAGTCGCATACCCGCACATGCTTATACCAAGTTCATGTATCGTCCGTAAAAACCCTTCGAGATCAAAAGCCAGTATCCTGTCAACGGCAGCCATATCCTTCTTTTTCGCGACCTCTTGCGGCTCATAATGCGTCATGTCGCTCGAGGCAATGATCGTCACATCCCTGCCGGTCGAACGGATAGCCTCGGCAAGCGCCGTGCCAACCGCCTTATATTCGCGCCCGCCACCGCCGCCGATCACTATAGGCACGAACGTAAAATCCTTGTTAAGGACCTTTAGAATCGGCAACTGCACTTCGATCGAATGCTCGCGATTGTGGCACAAGGTGTCCTCTTGGCATAGTTTAGATCCGGACAGTATCGCGTCTATGAGCGTCTGGTCTGCGGCAACCTCACCGAATGGCGTCAGCCAGTTCCTGCGGTCTATGCCGAACGGCACGCCCATGCCGGTATGATTAGGCCCGAGAATAATATAGGTGCTTTTTGGCATCATACATGACAGGACCTTTGCGGCAACGGCCCCGGAATACATATAACCGGCATGCGGCGAGATACAACCGATCGCGTCTATTTTTTTTGCGGCGTGCGCCCCGGCAGCGCAATATCCCCGTATCTCTTTTTCGAGTGACCGGGGATCGCTATCGTAAAACATGCCCTGGACAACGCTGTTACGAACCATTGGCGCGCCCTCCTTCGGGCAGTATCGTTATACTATACGATCTATCGGGGAGAAGATATTTTTTGGCAACCCTCAGGACATCGTCCTTGGTGCACGCATTTATGTCGCGCTCGTAGCTTGTATAATGGTCATATCCGAGGCCGAGCAATTCATCCATAGCCATCGTAAAGGCCTTTGCCCCGTTGGTCTGGAGCGACATCTGCGACCGGCCGATAAGGGTGTTCTTGGCGCCGCTAAATTCTTCGTCTGTAATCGGCGCCGCAATGCATTGCCTGATCTGATCGAACATGATCTTCCTGGCTTCACCGATCTTTTCCGCGCTCGATCCCACATAAAAATAACAAAATCCCGGGTCAAGCCCCGGCACGACCCCGCCGCCCTGCACATAGGAAAGTCCGGCCTTCTCGCGGATACTGTTAAAAAGCCGGCCGTCATGACCCGACATAACGGAAAAAAGGATATCTAACGGATAGCGGTCGGGATCCTTTGCCTCGGGTCCGTTGAATCCGACCATGAACACCGCCTCTTCTTTCGGCATGGTCATAGTCTCTTCGCGGCTATGTTCAAGCGGTATTTCCGGAGGAACGGATATCGCCGCATTATTTTTTGGCAGAGCCGAAAAACCTTCTTTGACCTCGGCCAGGAGTTTGTCGGGATCGACGTCGCCGACGACCGAAATGACCATCGCGCCCGGCGCCAGCACCGAACTAAGAAAAGTTTTCAGGTCATCGGACGACAGTTTCGAAACGGTCTGGATCTCTCCCGAGACACGGTTGGCATACGGATGCGCCCCGAAAATGCCCTTTCGCAGTTTATAAATACCTCGGTCAAAAATATCATCGTCCTCGACTTTGATATCCGCTATGACCTTATCCTTTTCTTTTTTGAGTTCATCGCCGGGAAACGAAGGGTTCCTGATAACATCCGAGGCAAGAGCGATGGCAAACGGCACATCTTCTTTCAGGCACTCCACCGAGATCCCGAAACCGTTCAGGCCGGAAAAGGCATTCATGCTGCCGCCCCTGTCTTCCAATGCCGGGACAATATCCTTTTCGCTGCGCGTCGCAGTTCCTTTCAAGAGCATTGTCGCAGTCAGGTTCGAGATCCCGCCTTCGCCGGCAGGTTCCGCGCGCAGCCCGCCGAGGCAGGCAATGGTTATGGAGACCAGCGGCACCGCAGGCTCCTCTTTTATGATAAGCCGTATCCCGTTGTCCAGGGTCATCGAACGGGCCTCCTTCGCCCGGGCGGCATTGTTCCCGGAGGGCGCTTGCGGAAGCGCATTCGATCCTTCAGGCACAAGATAAACAGTCGTGGCATTCGTGTCATACAAATATTTTTTGGCGACACGCATAACATCATCCGGCGTTACCTTCTCGATACCTTCGAGATAATGGCGGGAGAGTTCGGCATCACCGGCCATCATCTTCCCGAGCGCAAGGGAGCTCGCAACACCGCCCACGGTCTGGAGGTTCTTCAAATAACCCGTCAAGGCACCCCGTTTTGCCCTGCTGCATTCTTCATCTTTGACGCCATCGCGCTTTATTGTTGCCAATTCCTCCCTGATCGCGGCATTGACCCCGGCAAGCCTTGACGGATCGCATATGCCGGTTATCGTAAAAAGGCCCGGATCGACCGGGGTCATATTCTCACAGTCAACCGAATAGGCAAGCTCTTTCTCTTTGACCAGCCGCGTATTGAGCCTCGAGCCGTCGCCTGCGCCGAGTATGCCGGCGAGTACGTCCATCGCAAAAAGATCATTATCAAGGATCGACGTAGAGTGATAGGCAACCGAAAAATATGCGAGATTGATGGGAAGGGTGCGAACTGCCTTGCGGAGGCTTATCTGTTCCGGCTCACGCTGAATGATAAGCGCCGGTTCGCGGCCGCGGGCATATCTGGCAAATACTTCTTTGAGAAACAGCGGTGTCTTATCGGAATCAACGTCCCCGGCTATCGCCAGCACCATGTTGTTGGGAACATAGTACCGGTTGTGATATAGTATCAGGTCTTCCCTCGTCAGTTTAGCGAGAAGCTGTTCATAACCGATAGGCGGCATACGGTACGGATGGACATGATATGCTGTCTGGAATAAGACCTCGCTCAATTTCCGCAGCGGGTCGTCCCGGTGAAGGCGGATCTCACTAATGATCACCGAACGCTCACGTTCCACTTCCTCAAGATTGAAGCTCGGCAGCATGACCGCATCGACCAGAATTTTAAGGGCATTGTGCGCGTATGTATTCGGTACGGTAAGAAAATACGTGGTTGTATCCAGGTCGGTCGTCGCGTTTATAAAACCGCCGTATTCCTTGATGGTGCGGGCGAGTTTGCCGATACCGCTCTCGGGATTCCCCTTGAATACCATATGTTCGATAAAATGGGTGATCCCGGTACCGGCATATTCCTGTTCGACACCGATGCCGGCACGGACCTTTAAATAGATCGAGGTCAGTCCTTTATCCGGCATCGGGGCCATAACGACACTAAGGCCGTTATCAAGCGTCAACTCTATTACCGACGGCCCGTCAAACCCAAAGACTTTTCCCGGCACGGGCAGAAAAAAAAACGACAGGAAAACGTAGATGAGAAGTCTTACATGAAACTTCGGGGAGTTGATCTTCGCTTTCTCCTTTTTATCTCACTGGGCTTTTCATAATGCTTGCGCGCTTTCAGCGTCTTCAAGATACCTTCCTTCTCGATCTTTCTCTTGAAACGCCTGAGAGCCCGCTCAAGCGGTTCATTGTGCCCAACTTCGATCCGCGACATTTATATCACATCCTTTGCGTAAAAATTTTTTTGCTGCATGATGATTATATCATATGCGTAAAAAGTGTCAATAGGGCTTTATCCGGACTGCCCGGAAGGAGTAAATTCCTCGAGGATCAATTCTTTCGACTTTGCGTCGATCCTGAACATGAAATTCCTTAAGAATGACATGCCCAAAAGGCCGTCGATCCCCGTTTCCGGCGGCCGATCGCTGACCGCGCCCTGGACATGCTTAAGTTTCATGCCGGCAACTTCAACGGAATCAAAAATAACGGGCCTGACCTCAATATCCTTGCCGTCGGCGAGTTTACAGGTGATGGTGCGGATATCCGCCGGGGCATCCATGTTAAGCCGCCGCGCCAGGTCTTCCGATATAAAGACAAACGAGGCCCCGGTATCGACCATAAGCGTCGCCGTGACGCTCCCGTTCAATACGACCCGGACGACAACACCGCCACCATGTTCCGTATAAGCCACCACCGCCTTTTTAAAGTCCCTGTCCATATCGTCCGCTTTCTTCTTCAGGTCGTTAAATATCAACCGATCGCTATCATCCCATTGTTCCGCTTCGTCGCCGGCTTCAAGGTCCGCCGATTTCTGATGATATGCCTGAAGAGCCGCGCTATAGTCCGCGAGGCCCTGCGCGTAATCCCGGTCGCGCTGTTCCTTGTTGTTGATCGACACTTCTAGAGCGCGGCGCTGTTTCTCGATCGAGGCCCTTACCACGTTTATCTCCGCCACCAGTTTATTGTTCTTGATCACGTCGTCGTTCTTGACGCGTTTAAGCTCGTCATTAAGTTTCTCGAATTTCCCGAATAGGAACCCGACCTCCTGCCGGCTGTTCTCGATCGCAAACTCAAGGGCTTCTACTTCCCGGCCGGCGCTGATGACCGCATACCTCTTTTCGTTAAGCCGTCTCATCTCCGTTTGAAGGCCGGCCAAGGCAGCCGGCGCCTTATGTGCCGAAATGCTTTCTTGCACGGCGTTCTCTGCCGCGGGACTCTTATCGAACGAAAGGACGTCTTCCCTGCTGACCGCCATGGTCCCGAAGCCGGTATCGATTATAATCGACCGGTCACTGACGTCTTTGATAATACCATGCAACGAACGGTTATTTTTAAGGTTGACCGTATCGGCGCATAAAGAACCTGCCAGGCAGACCAGAACCGATACCATGGATATACGAGCGAACGTGCGGATGGGGCGCATAGGTTACCAACGGCCCTCGGTCAGAACATATTTTATGGGTATCCGGACCTGAAATTCGGAACGCACATTCTTAAAACGCCATTTCGCAACGGCCTTGACCGCGCTCGAGTCAAGGATGCCATACCCCGAGGAAGAGATCAGGTCGACACGGTTGACGTATCCCCGTCCGTCAACGGCGGCCTGTACTATTACCATCCCCTCCCAGCCATGTATCCTGGCGACCCGGGGATATGCCGGCGGCTGGTTCACCAGAAGCGTTAAGACTTCTTTTGAGATCATGCCCGCTGTTTTTCCCGACGCGCTGCATGAGACGGCCTCATCAAAGTTTTCTGCCGCAGTTTTATTTTCGGCCGGTACCATGGAAACCGGCTGCGGCATACGCCGAACGGTACGGGATTCCACAGGTTTTATCTTTTGTTCTATGACGATCTTAGGGGGAAGCGTCGCCGGTTTAACGACCGGTAACGGCTGGATCGTCTCGCTATTTTTTGCCCTGACTGCCGGCATTGCCTTACGCTTTACTAAGGAAACCTTGACCTTCATCGGGCTTGGGCGGACTCCTCCTCCATGCGGGAAAAAAGATGAAAACCCCCAGACAAACGCGGCAAGAGAAACATGAAGCGCTAACGAGAATACCAGCGCCCGTGAGATCGGCATCGTCACCTTTCTATTCCGGCCCTTGCGCCAACGCCCTTTTTATAATAATGCCGGATCTCCTTCATCTCGGTTACAAGATCCGCGGAGCTCATGAGTTTTTTTGGCGCCATGCGTCCTGTCATAACGATCTCGGCATGACACGGCTTTGACTTCACGATCTTTATGACATCGTTCACGTTGGCCATCTTATACCCGAGAACGGTATTGAGTTCATCGAGCACGACCATATCATACCCGCCGCCGGCTATGACAGAACGAACGCGGTTCAGTCCTTTTTCGACACACATAATCTCGCAACCGGCCGGCTTTTTGCTTACAAAACATCCCGTGCCGAACTGTTCGACGGTAACGGCCGAGCCGAATTTTTTTAAGGCATCCAGTTCGCTCGAACGCCCCCGTTTCAAAAATTGTCCGATATAGACTTTAAACCCCGCGCCAAGCGCGCGGAGGACAAGCCCCATGGCCGCTGTTGTTTTGCCTTTTCCGCCGCCGGTATAAACATGGATCAACCCTTTTTTCGGTTTCATTCCTTCCATCCATCCCTGCCCAGAAGCGGCACAAAAACGCAACCGCACACTTCATGCGAAATAAGGTTCATGCCTTTTGTCTCGAACACCGTCAGGACCTGGCTATACCGTGAACCGATAGGGATAACTATCCTTCCCCTGGGAGCAAGCTCCCGTACCAGCGCCCCGGGCAAGGACGGTGCGGCACAGGTCACGATGATCGCGTCATAAGGGCTTTCCCGGTCATAGCCCAGGGAACCATCCCCGGTCACCGTATGTATATTAGTATAGCCCAATTTTGCCAAAACATTAAGACTTTTTTTTACCAGCGGATCGATGCGATCGATAGTGTAAACGGTTCGGGCCAGCTCCCCCAGGATCGCCGCCTGATAACCGCTGCCGGTGCCGACCTCAAGGACTTTTTCTCCGCCTTTTAATCTCAATTCCTGCGTCATGAGGGCGACCATGAACGGCTGAGAGATCGTCTGTCCTTCGCCGATGGGAAGCGGGTGGTCCTCATACGCCTCATGCCGATAATCTTCGGGGATGAATTCGTGGCGGGGGACCTTTAAAAAAGCCTTTATAACACGGGGATCATGTATGCCGCGCGGAATGAGCTGCTCGTCGACCATGCGTTGTCGTTGAACGTTGAAATCCATTGTTAGCGGTTAGCGGTTGGCGGATGGCGGTTAGCGCAGAGTCATGTAATCGTCTAAACGCTAACCGCTAAATGCTAACCGCTATTCCCTATAGTGCTTGCTAAAATAAACCTTCGCGATAAGTATGATAAAACGCACCGTATCTTTGATCGGATGAATGTCGCTTGTCTCGCCTCCGTAAATCGTTTCGATGGGGCAGGCGCCTATCTTAAACCCGCGGCGGGATGCCTTAATGAGGATCTCGGATTCGGTATCATAATCGGACGTCCGAAGGGGAATAGTCTCGATAACGCTGCGTTTCATGAGACGGAATCCGCACTGGGTATCGGGAATATTCTGTTTGCAAATGAATGACAAAAGCGCGGACATGATCTTATTGGTGTAAAAACGGACATGCGGCATGGACTGGGCCGCGTTCATGCGGTTGCCGATGATGATATCGTCTGCTTCCTCGCGGGCTTCTTTCACAAACCGGTCGACGTCGTCGACCTTATGCTGCCCATCCCCATCCATGACCACCACATAATCATATCGCGTCTTCTCGCAAATATGGCGGAATGCCTGGCGCAACGAAGCGCCCTTCCCCTTATTCTTTTTATGGGCCAGGACTTCGGCGCCGTGCCGCGCGGCGATCGCGCCGGTATCGTCCGCTGACCCGTCATCGATGACCAGGATATGGAACCCCTTTGCCTTCAGGGATTTCACGATCGTTCCGATAGTTGCCGCTTCGTTATATGCGGGTATCACTATGACCATATTCATACGGTATTCCATACACGTTTAAAGACGTACCATTGATCGGGGTAACGGCGGATATATTTCTCGAGAAGCTTCAGATATTCCGCCATAAGGCTCTCCATATCTTTCCGGGGGTTCCCCCGTCTGAGGCGCGTGAGCGGCTTTTCCAATACGAACAGATAACGGTCTCCTTTCGTACGCACCATAATAGCCATGACGATCGGGGCACCGGTCCTGAGCGAAAAAAACGCAGGCCCTTTGGGAAGTACTGTCTCCTTGCCGAAAAAATTAACCATGATGCCGCTCTTGGTAAAGTCGCGGTCGCCGAGTATCCCCAGAAGTTTGTTCCGGCGCAGGATCTGCGTGCATTTTTTAAGCGCCGCAGTAAGTGCGATAACTCCGACCCCGAGCGTTTTCCTCTGCCGCACAAAAAATTTATTAATTTTTTTATCGTCATGGTCGAGCGCTAAGGCATAGATCTCGTAGCCCAATGACGAAATAACAGCGGCGCCGAGTTCCCAGTTCCCGATATGCGACGATAGGAACACGCCCCC
>JAQURW010000043.1 GCA_028715425.1 Candidatus Omnitrophota bacterium | reverse complement strand
AGACGCTTCTGCAACGGCATGAAGTGCTGAAAAATACGGTGTTGATACCTATAGGGATCGAGGGTGATAATACCGGCATTGTCCGCGCCATGTTCCTGGGGTTCAGGGATATCTATATCGCGCGTAATGCGGGAACGGCGACCGTATTCGAAAACCTGGACGAGCCGATGCGGAATTTCGTGGCCGAAACGCTTAAGGCATATAAACAATTCATAGAAGATGTTTCAAAAGGCGAGCTTACCGAGACCGAATTGGGACAACTGCGTACGGACCTGTCGAAATTACGCGAGCAGCATATCCTGGATCTGGCGGTAAGTACGAATATTAACAGGGTCCCGGAAGCGTTGGCGATCTTTGCCATGCTCTTGCCTATCAGGCCGGTGAACCCGGAACTATTAAGGCAAATTTACGAACGCGCCAAGGCGCTTGTCCTGGCAGCGGCGTAAGCGATCTTACGTCACCTCCTCCCCTCTTTCCTGGTGTGTATCTCCGATACGCACCAGGAAAGGGTTCCTTCCTTGAAATCTATTTGACATATACCATATAATACTATATAATCACCTGTACGCTTGTCGCGTTTTTGGCCCCAGGGCCAACAAGCGGTTTTTTTGTCAGATTTTAGTTTGGTCTTTAAAAAAATGTATAATGATCTTAACTCCGCTATTATCAAGGCGATCAAGATAGTCCGCTGCTACGCACGCAAGGTTGGATACGAAGGATAGGAATTCATGGCACAACGGAAGTTCTGGGAAGAACTGAAACGGCAACAGGTTTCGTACTGGTTTATCCTTGCGCCGTTTTTCCTGTTTTTTGTGTTTGTCGTCATTCCTACCGTTGCCTCGATATTCCTTTCGTTTACCAAATATAATGTCATAAACCCGCCCCACTGGGTCGGCTTCGGGAATTATAAGGATATCATCCTCCATGATTTCCGGTTCAGAAAGGCGATGCTGAATACCATCATCTATATCATCGGCGTTGTCCCCATCGGCGTTATCCTGGCCGTTATCCTGGCGGTCGCCATCGACCAGAAAATACGGTGCAAGAATTTTTTTAAAGGTGTCCTCTTCCTCCCGATAGTGACCTCTATCGTGGCGTCGTCGGTCATGTGGCGCTGGCTGTTTGCCGGAGAGAAATACGGCCTTATCAATTATTATATCGTCATGAAACTCGGCTTTAAGCCCATCGACTGGCTTATGAGCCCGGTATGGACCCTTCCGGCCATTATGATCATGAGCGTGTGGGCGGGGATCGGTTACAACGTTATCCTTTTTATCGCCGGGCTTCAGACTATTCCGCAGACGGTATATGAGGCAGCCGAGGTTGACGGCGCCGGGTTCTGGCATAAGTTCTGGCATATTACCATACCGCTTTTACGGCCGACCGTCGTATTCGTTGTTATCATGAGCTGTATCTCGTCCTTCCAGGTCTTTGAACAGATCTATGTCATGACCGGCGGCGGGGGGAGCCATATCGGCGGCGTACTGGATTGCGCCTTGACGAGCGTGCCGTACATATTCGATGAAGGATTCAATAAATTCAATATGGGATATGCCTCTGCCCTGGCGTATATCCTGTTCCTGTTCGTACTGGTGTTGACATTTATTAATAATAAATTCGTGCAGTCAAAGGTCGAATATTAATGTTTACCATGATGCATCTGGCAAAAAGCCGGTTCTCGTTCACCATCTTTCTTATCTATCTCTTTCTTATCGTTGCGACGATAACGATGCTCTTGCCGTACTACTGGATGCTTATAACATCCGTTAAACCGCAGGGCGAAATACAGACATATCCCCCCAAATTTTATGTTCAGCATCCGACGTTACAGCCGTACCGGGACCTTTTAAACCTGGTCCCTATGGGGCGGTATATCCTGAACAGCTTGTATATATGCGTTACGGTCGTTCTGTTCAAGGTGTTTGCCTGCACGCTGGCAGGGTATGTGTTCGCCAAACACCGTTTCTGGGGCAGGGACTGGATCTTTATGACGTTCCTCGCATCGCTCATGATCCCCTGGCAGGTAAACATCATACCGGGATTTATTATTGTCAAAAACCTCGGGTGGATAAATACCTTTAGCGGGCTTATCATACCGACGATGGGGTGGTGCGCCTTCGGTATCTTTTTGAGCCGCCAGTATATCTATAGTATTCCCAATGACCTTATCGATGCGGCGCGGATCGACGGGTGTAATGAATGGCAGATATATCTGAATGTTATCCTGCCGCTGGTAAAACCGGTCATAGCGACCCTGGCGATCTTTACCTTTATACAGGAGTGGAATAATCTGGTATGGCCGCTGGTCATTGTCAATTCAAGCGCGATGAAAACGGTGCCGCTTGCCCTGGCGGTCTTGAGCAGCCAGACCAGCTCGAATTTCGGTATGCTTATGGCCGGCGCGGTCATGGCGACGACGCCGATATTGATAGTATTTTTGATGTTCCAGAGGTATATTATTAAAGGTGTTGCGTTGACCGGGTTGAAGGGGTAATGAGCTATGTTGTCATCCTGAGGAGTCCGTCGCTTTGCGTGTGTAAAGCATAGGCAAAGCGACGAGACGACGAAGGATTCAGATGACGGGATTAGGAACTTTTAGAACAGTTTCAGTGTCAAAGAAGTGAAAGGGTGTGCGATGAAAAAACTATTGAGTGTCGGTATGCTTTTAGCGGTCGGGGTCATACTTTCATCCTGCGGGCAGAAACAGGAGACGGTGCCGCTGGCCAAGGACGAACCGCTTGTTTATCTGCAGGTTACGGGCGCAAAGGCATCGAGCTTTGATGATACGCCTGATTGGGCGCCTATGCCGGATGCCATGGCGCCGTTCGATCGCGATATGCTGACGCGTTGGTCGCCGAAACTGGGGCTGGATAACGAATGGATCTATGCCGATCTCGGCAAGGAAAAAACGCTCTCTAAGATAACGATAAAATGGGAACAGGCCTATGCCACGCAATACGAGATATTGACTTCAAATGACGCCAAGAACTGGAAGCGGCTTCTCCTCAAGACCGACGGCCAGGGCAGCGTCGAAGAGCTTACCTTCCCACCGATCAAGGCGCGGTATGTGAAACTTATTGGGCTGAAACGTGTCAATCCGGACTGGGGATTTTCGCTGTGGGAGGTGGAGATCTACGGCCCGCAGTCGCTTAATCCCGACGAAAAGGCCGTCGAACCTGCTACCGTAAAAGAACAGAAGGCGCAGGATGAATTCCAGCAGGAACTTGAAAAGGCGCGGGCGCCCTTAAAGCCGCTTACCAGAGATGAAGTTCAAAAAGGGGTATGCTATACCTCATGGATGTATGACGAACTGGCCAGTACGGCTTCTGACAAGACGCTCCTCTATCTCAAAAATCTCGGCGCGAACTGTGTCGCGATCGTTGTTCCAACCTATCAGAAAGAGATCAATAGCGATACGATATATTCCAATGACAAGCCCGGCGGAGATACGACGGGCGATGCCTCGGTCGAACACGCCATACAGACGTGCCATATGATGGGCATACGGGTCATGCTGAAAATGCATGTCGATTGCCGCGACGGTACCCCGCGTATCGACATCGTCGCCTCCGATGCGTGGTTTTCGAGTTATGAGGCCATGATCCTCCGGTACGCGAAACTTGCCGCCAAGAACAATGTCGAGATCTTTGCCGTCGGGACCGAGCTTGAAGGTACGACCTTCGCCCGCTGGGAACCCCGCTGGCGGGATATCATCACCAAGGTCAAGGCTGTATACAAGGGGCCCCTGGTCTATTGCGCGAACTGGACCGAATATAAAGGGGTGCCTTTCTGGGACATGATGGATTATGTGGGTATTGACGCATATTTCCCCTTGAGCTCAAAGGTTGCGCCGGCCGAAGAGGAGCTTGCGAATGCCTGGGGGAAAATAGCCGATGAGATACAGACATGGCTGACCGACAAAAAGCTGGCAAAAGGCGTTATCCTGACCGAGGTCGGTTATCCGTCCTGCGACGGTGCGGCGAAACAGCCATGGACGCAGATCACGGATATTGAAAATCAGGATGAACAGCGCGATTGCCTCAAAGCGGTATTCGGTGTTATGTCTAAACGTCCCTTCTTCAAAGGTGCGTATCTCTGGCAGTTTCTACCCCAGGACCGCTGGAGTCCTCTGGGGTTTACGGTAAAAGGAAAGAAAGCTGAAAAAGTGCTGTCTGAATGGTTTAAACAGTAAAAAAAGGAGGTTCGTAATGAAAAGAATCATGTGTGTGGTTCTGCTGGCAGCGATGGTGCTCGGTTGCCAGGTGGCGGCTCATGCAGCTCCAAAAGTCCTTTATGATTTCGAAACCGACCTGCAAGGTTGGGAAATCCCTGATTGGGCTTTTGAACAGGATGATTATGTGGGAGAAAATGTGTCGCAGTCGAAGGATTTTGCTTCGAGCGGCAAGGGAAGCATGAAGGTTGTTGCCAATTTCGCGGGCGGTGCATGGCGGGGAGCGATCGTCGAGGTCATGGAATATATGGATTGGACGCCCTATAAGACGGTTTCAGCCGATCTTTATGTCCCGGCGGACGCACCGGTCGGGCTTCGGGCAAAGCTGATCCTTACCGTCGGCGACGACTGGACATGGACAGAGATGTCGAAAACCGTAAAACTTGAACCCGGTAAATGGGTGACCATAAACGCTAACCTTCTTCCGGGCAGCATGGACTGGAAACGGACAAACCCGACGGATGAATTCAGGGCTGATGTCCGCAAACTTGATATCAGGGTCGAGTCGAACAAGAAACCGGTCTATAACGGTCCGGTTTACATTGACAATGTTCGCGTAGAATAAAGGATGTTACGCAGGGGGCCTCTCTTATGTGCTAAACGGCATATAAGAGAGGCTGCCTGCCTTGCTTGGAGAAAGGAACACAATGACAATAACGATTGCGAAGCACATAGTAGCCTTTGCGTTGATATTGCCGCTTAGTTTTACGGTAGCCGGTTGCGGCAAGAAAACGGAACAACCCAAGGCTGTCACGGCTGCCCCCAAGACCGAAGTCGCTCCAACGGCTGCCCCTAAAATGGAGACCGGAGAAAGTCCCGCTCAGGCAAGTGCGCCGGTACTCTCGAAACCGATAACGGAAGAAAAAACCCTTTTTAGCTTTGAAAACGGTAATGACGGATTTGAAATACCTTCATGGGCTGAAGAAACACCGGATATAGTCGGCAAAAGCGTTACCTTGTCTAAAAGTTACGCCTCAAACGGAAAACAAAGTTTATGCCTGGTTGCGGATTTTCCCGGCAAGATCTGGACATCCGCACTCATCGAACTTGAACAATATATCGATCTGAATCCGTATCGCCAGATAGCGGTTGATGTCTATCTTCCCGAGAACGCTCCTCTTGGGCTTAAGGCAAAGATCATACTGACGATCGGTGAAGACTGGACGTGGACCGAGATGGTGCGCAATGTGCCCTTAGAGCCCGGTAAATGGGTCACGATCGCCGCGAGCCTTGAAGATGGTTCGCTTGACTGGAAACGCGCGGAAGTCAACGCGGCGTTCAGGCAGGATATCAGAAAGATCGTCGTCCGGGTCGAGTCGAACAAGCGGCCTGAATACAGCGGGCCGGTCTATATAGACAACATTAGGGTAGGGAAATAATAGCGTTTAGCGGTTAGCGATTAGCGGTTAGTGGGTGAGAATTTTTTACTAACCGCTATCCGCTATCCGCTAACCGCTTGGTGTTTATATCGTAATCATGTCCAAGCACGGAGGTTCTATGCGCAAAAACACGGTGTTTTCTTTATTCCTTGCCCTGAGTGTTCTTGTCGTTCTCGGAGTTATCCCGCTGGTCCAGTCGCGTTTTGGCGTTTCCAATGCCCTTGAATTCCAGAAAGGGATCCATTATGTCACCTGGTCGAAAAGCGGATATAATTCGACAAAGTCCGACGAATCGATACGTAAAGTAGCCTCGCTTAAGGCGAACTGGCTGGGCGTCCTGACAACGTGGTATCAGGAAAACTGTTTTTCGACCTCGATCTTTGCGACGGAAAAAACGCCGACCGATGAATCGATCGTGCGGGCGATCAAAGAGGCCCATGCCAACAATATGAAGGTCATGCTTAAGCCCCACCTTGATATCCTGGATTCGGCATACGGCGGCTGGCGCGGGGAGATAGCCTGCGTACGCGATCCGGACTGGCAGAAATGGTTCGAGGCATACAAGGCATTCATCATGCATTACGTAAAGATCGCCAATGAAACAAACGCCGAAATGTTTTGCGTCGGGACCGAACTGACCACCGCAACCCTTACCAAGCCTGATATGTGGCGCCAGCTCATAAAGGACATACGGAAAGAATATAAAGGTATCCTGACGTATGCGGCGAACTGGAATGACGAATATTTGAATATCACGTTCTGGGATGCCCTTGACTATGCGGGTGTTGACGCGTATTTTCCTCTCTCGGATAAGGCCCGGCCTACGTATGACGAACTTATGACGGCCTGGAAGACATGGGGCGCCGAAGTCGAGGCCTGGCAGAAAAAGATCAATAAACCGGTCATCTTCCCGGAGGTCGGGTATCATTCGTCTGATTATGCCGCAAAGGAACCCTGGGCGCAGTCGACCGGCAGTCAGGTCGACCTTGATCTTCAAGCCGATTGTTACCGGGCAGTGTATGATACCTTCTGGAGCAAGGACTGGTTTTACGGTATGTATTGGTGGGATTGGGGGACCTCGACCAAAATGGGAGGATCCGCCAATAGAGGGTTTACCCCACAGAATAAACCGGCCGAAGGGATGATCAAGGATTGGTACGCTAAAACAAGGTAGGAAGCGGGTGTCAGGCTCATGACGATCACCTATACCTCCAAGGACCACGTTACCTCAGGGCTCCCTCTCGGGGGACTCGGGTGCGGGACCCTCCAGATCTTTCCTGACGGCACACGGGGCGTTTTTACCGGGATGAACAACTGGGAAAACCCGCTCGGGATCCTTCACTGGTTCAGGCGCGGCGCCGGCGGTGAATACCGGAACTCGAATCCGTTCGCTCTCTATGTGAAAAACGGCCGAACAACGACGGCGAAGTTTTTACAGACGATCCCCCTGGACAATTGCCCTACGGTAAGGAAGATATTGTTTTCCGGCGCTTTTCCGTTCGCGGACCTTGACTTTGTCGATGATGACTTCGACGTCAAGATCAGCTTGAAGGCATGGTTTCCTTTCTCTAAAAAAGAATACCGGGACTCTGCCCTGCCCGTGGCGGTTTATACCTTCTCGATAAAAAATACAGCCTCCCGGAACATCGATGTCGCGCTTATGGCTTCGGCATTTAATCCGGTCGGCCGGTGGAACGTCGGCCGGTATAACGAGGTCTTCAGGAAGAAGGGCCTTGCCGGCGTGAATTTCCGCAAAGAGCATTGTCATCCCCGCGACGAATCGGACGGCGTCATTACGCTCTCGACGGACAGCAGGGAACGGGTCAGCTATTTCGGCGAATGGAACTATGTCCGCGAAAATTTCAGAGGCAATCAGGACGACCGGAATTTCGAGGCCTGGAAATATTTCTCCCGGGACGGGACGCTGCCGGATACGAACGCCAAGAGCCGGACCCTGGGTGAAGGGGATGAGTGGATGGCGGCCCTTTCGGTGAAGACGACCCTCCGGCCGGGCGCCGTACAAGAAATCAATTTTTATTACACCTGGTACATGCCGAAACATTATCTCGGGCACATCTACGAGAACTGGTTTGGGAATTCCGCGGACGTTGCGGTGTATGTCAGTAAGAACCGTTCCAGGCTTATGAAGCGATCGGCCGGCTGCCGCGATGCTATAGTAAACTCGCCGCTTGCCCCGTGGCTTAAGGACGGTCTGATGAACTGTTTGTCGGTGATGACAGCGGCAAGCTGGTGGACCAAAAAAAACATTTTTGTCATGTATGAAAATCCGGTCAAATGGCCGCTTATGGATTCGCTGGATGTACGTTATTACGGGACCGTGCCGCTCCTCCTTTATTTTCCGGACCTCGAAAAGAATACCATGAGGCTTTTCCGGGACCGGCAGAGGCCCGACGGCCGCATTGTCCATGACCTCGGCCGGGGGCAGATCGAATGCCCTTCGGACGGCACGACGGCCGGAAGGCCATGGAAAGACCTTTCGACGAAATACGCCCTTATGGTATACCGCGATTATTATTGGACCGGCGATAAAAAATTCCTCAAGGAAATGTACCCGTCCGTCAAAAAGGCCATGTCCTGGGAGTTCGCGACCGATAAGGACGGGAACGGCCTGCCGGATAACGAGGGCAAGGATCAGACATACGATCTCTGGGAATTCCACGGGACCGGCTCCTATACATCGGGTATATTCCTGGCGGCGCTTTTGGCATGTATAAAAATGGCCGATGCCATGAAGGACAAAAAGTTCGCAAGGCTCTGCAGGGATCATTTTGACCGCGGCCAAAAAAGTTTTGAGGAAGAGCTGTGGTCAGGGACATACTACATCGCAGGCCGGAGCCCGGACACGGTATACGATGCCTGCATCGCAAGCCAGCTTAACGGCCAATGGTACGCGCATCTCCTCGGACTCGGTTATATCGTCGACAGAAAAAGGGTCAGGCAGGCGGTCAAAACTATTATCAGACTGAACGGAAATGTTTCCAAATACGGAGTCGTCAACTCCGTGTATCCGGACGGCCGGATCGACCGGTCGAGTTATCATGCGGAGAATATCTGGGCCGGCGAGAGTTACGCGTTCGCGTCGCTGGCTGTTTACGAAGGCTTTATCAATGACGGCCTGCGGCTGGCGCGCATGACATGGTCAAATTTTGTCGAGAACGCCAGGAACATCTGGTATCAGCCTGATGTCGTATTAGCTAAAGACGGCGCCATGGGGGACGGGGAATTGTATGTCCGTAACCTGTCGCTCTGGACTGTTCCCTTTGCGCTGGCCCGGCACGATAAAAAAGTGAGGAAATTTCTTTTAAAGATAGAGCCTACGTTACCAATTTAAATCCTGGGGGTGACCCATGCGAGAAGGATTAAAAGGAGAGCGTTTAAGCGAGAAGGAACGAAGGAACCTTGATATCCTGAACACCATCAGGCGGGCTACTGAAATCTCACGCGCTGATATCTCGCGGCTTACCGGTCTCAATATCGTTACCGTTTCCAATTATATCAACATCTATGTCAGGCGCGGGCTTGTCCAGGAAGGCGGCCTGGATGTCTCAACAGGCGGACGCAGGCCCGAACTGGTCAGGCTTAACCCCGATTACGGCTATACGGTCGGTATAGACCTCGGGGCTCCCCATATCCTCGAGGATACCGCTATCATCGGGACGGTCATGAACGTGTCTTCGCGGCAGATCATCACTGAACGAGTGAAAAAGGAAAAAGAATCCGTCGACAGATTCACCGAGAAGATTATCAACCTTATCGCCTCGCTTATAAAAAACTCAGGTATCTCAAGGGATAAATTTCTGGGGATCGGCATGGGCATCTGGGGTGTCCTTGACCGGTACAAAGGCACGGTCCGGTATACGCCGGAATCCGGGAATGTTTTGAGTTATCTGGAGCTCCAGGATAATATCGAGCGCAAATTTAATCTTCCCACGATGGTCGAACATGATGCCATGGTCGCCGCGCTCGGCGAAAAATGGGCAGGGATAGGCCTTGAGCACGGTGTCGAGAACATCCTCTTTGTCTGCTCGGATTCGAGCACGGGTATCATCATCCGGGACGAGCTTTATTATGGCGCGTCGAAAAGCGCGGGTGAACTTAACCTGAACCCCCCTGATAGTGCCTCCGAAGAAGAAATGAAAAAATACTGCTGGGTCAGTTACGAACACGGGTGCTGTTTAAGGTCGCGCGGCATCGATCTCGGCATAGCGGCGGCTGCAAAAGCCGCCGTGGCCGATAAAAAGAGCCAGCCGTCGGTGATCCTTGAGATGGCGAAAAATGACCCGGACCTGATCACGCTCAATGTCGTTGTAAAAGCCGCGCAGGCGCGCGATAAAGTGGCGATAGCGATACTGGAAGACGCCGGCGCCTATCTCGGCGCAAAAATTGCCTACCTTATAAATCTCTTTAACCCGGAGGCCGTGGTTATCGGCAGGGGCGTCGAAAAGGCCGGTAATATATTTTTTGACGCGCTCCGGCGTTCGGTAAGCCGGTGGGCCTTCGAAGAATCCGCTAAGGTCGCCCGGGTCATTCCGTCGAGCCTCGGCGATGACTCTGTGGCAGTCGGCGCAGGGACCATGGTGACGCAGAGGGTGTTCTCGAGGATCGGATAAAAAAGCGGTTAGCGTTTAGCGATTAGCGGGCAGAAGGAATCAATGCGAAAAAAAACATTCCTTGAGTTAATTGCTAGTGTGATTATTATGATATTTGCCGGGGGGTGCGCCTCAAGGCCGCCGGCAAACGAGGTCGTCATGTGGCTGGTCGGCTCCGAAGCCCAGGCGCGCTGCATTAGCGACCTTGCCGCAAAATTTACCCGGGAAACCGGGATCCGGGTCCGGTGCGAGGCGATATCGTGGGGCGAGGCTCATTCAAAATATCTTACATCGATCGCGGGCAATGTCCCGCCTGATATCGGGACCATGGGGCTTACCTGGAGCGTGGAATTCGGCGCCTTGGGGGCCATGGTTGACCTCCATAGGGAATTTCCCGACGACATAGCCGCTCTGGAAAAGAATACCTTTGCCGGCATGTGGAAATCGATCAAATACCGCGACCGGATATATGCCATACCGCTGGATATGACCATCCAGGTCATGTATTACCGGAACGACATAATTCACGTTCCCCCCGTAACATGGCGTCAGCTTACCGCGCTTCTTACAGATCTCAAAAAGACAGGCAAAGGCATGCTCTTCGATTGGGGGTCGATGGAATGGATCGGCTATTCGGCCTATCTTTGGCAGGCCGGCGGCGATTTTTATAATAATACCTATACGGCTGCTACCGTGAATACGCCTCAAGCTATAGAAGGCATGAAATTCTTTACCGACCTTTATAAGGTTTACGGTGTCCCTAAGACGCCTATACCCTTGGAGCAGGGCATGAGGACCGGGGATTTCCCGATCTGTATTTCCGGTAACTGGAAGATCATCGGCCTGACGGTCGGCGCTCCGGAAATAAAAGGTAAATGGAGCATTGCCAAACTTCCCCGGGGGCCGTCAGGGAACAGCACTGCCTTTATCGGCGGGCGTACCATGGGGATCTTCAGCCTGTCGAAGAACAAAGATAAGGCGTGGCAGTTCATCAAATATCTTTACCGCCCCGAATCGCAGGCATTTTTATATTCCGGTTCTGTGGCAACGCAGGATGCCTACCTCCCGCCGAACATGGATTCATGGTCCCAATTGCGGGACATGGACGAGGACGTTAAGCGTGTCCTGATAGCCCAGGCGCTTGAGGCCAAGGGGCCGCCGCCGGTCCTGGGCTGGGACAGTACGACCCGTTTTGTCGATCAGGCTGTCCAGAAGATCATCCTTGAGGATGCCGTGATCGAAGATGAACTCACGGCCCTTGAACAGTATATGAATCAGGACCTTAAAAAACAGGACTCTTTGTTAGAAGAAAAATAGTAAGTTGTGTTTTTAGCGATGATACCTTATAATATAGGCCTGTCTAGCGTAGTGAATTTGAGCTTGGCACGAAGAAATTAAAGTATGAAAGCCAACCAAAAGTTACCTTTCCCGAAATGTGTCACCCTGACAATCATTATGATCTCAACTGTTTTATGGGCTCATTATGCGATGTCGGATGCGGCTATGCTTCCGGCCCGGCACAGGATCGATGATTTTTCTTTTACCGGTTACGACAGGGCCGCAAATACCTTAGAGAAAAAGTTCACGATAGAAGGGACTAAAATGACCGTGGCCCCGGCGCGCGCCGGTTTTATCGTAGTCGTTCCCGCGCCGGAATTAAACCTTAAAAATGTGTCTATGGTGTTTTACGAAAAGGGCAGACAGGTTTCGTGGCTTACCGCTCAATATGCCGCGGTGAAAAAGATAGCGGCGCGCGACGCGGGCATCGGCATCCTCGCCCGGATGTATGAATTTACCGGCGGCGTGCTTTGCCGTACCGAAGACGGCAAGTTCTTGAGCTGCGATAAACTTATATGGATCAATAAAGAAAATAAGCTTATAGCGGATGGGAACTGTGTTATACGGCCGGACGAAAAGACCCTAAAAGCTTCCCATATCATTACGGATATAACCTTGTCGAAATATAGTATAGAAGATGAAATCCAGGAACAAAAAGCTTTAATTAAAAGGAGGAGTAAAAAATGAAGCGTTATATGGTTGCAGTCGGGTTATGTGTAATGTCGTTGCTTTTTATTGTCGCGCCGGCCAATGCCGAAACCCCGGACGAGCTGGTCGACCAGGGCAAACAACTCCTGCTTCAGAACATGGATATCGGCGGAGCCCTGGCAAAATTCGATCAGGCGATATCTCAGGACGCAAATTGCCAGAAAGCCCACTTCTGGCACGCCGTTGCCAAGGCAGGGACGAATACACAGGTATTAAACACGCTGAAGGATCTTAATATACTTAACGCGAGTAACATGCCTCTTATTTTTGACGCGGAAGGGGAAATAAAATTTAACCCCACGTCGGTTGAAACTATTATTGTGGATGACGGCGCCGCAACGTATGCGGGTGCCTGGACAAGCCTTCAAGAGCCCGCTGACGTAAACAATGCCTATGATACGGGTTGTAGGGCGCATGCCCAGGGTGCGACTTCTGATACCGCGACATGGCAGCCCTCGATAGTTACGTCTGGGTATTATGACGTTTATGCCTGGGTTCCGTACGATACTCAAAATGCGGCTGATGCGCATTATGTCATCGGAACGACCACAGTGACCGCTAATCAACAGATGTCTTTCGGAGGAGATCACTGGGTAGGTTTGGGTTCACATACGTTTGTCCCGGGTACTACGATAACGCTAAAAGCTGATTCTACGACAGGCCGTGTTATCGCTGACGCTGTAAGACTCATCTTTAGGGGCGTCATAACGGATAATAGCGATGCAGGAAGTTTTTCAGCGAATGGCGGCGGATGGCAGACCGACACCAGTGCTGGGTTTAAAGGCTCTTATCTTTGGCATGCTGCAGGTACAGGCGCTCAGGCGACTTGGACACCTACTGTTGCCACGACAGGCCAGTATCAAATTTATGCCAAGTGGGTCCATCGCAGTGGGAATGCACCCGTAGCAGCATATACAATAACGCCTGCCGGAGGAACCAGCCGGACGGTGACGATAGATCAATCCGGCAATGCGGACGAGGAAGTCTGTTTAGGTGTTTACCAGCTCCAGGCAGGTACCGGTAATACCGTAACGCTTGCCAGCAGCGCCGACGGTTCTGTTGTTGCCGATGCAATTATGATTACCCCGAGCCTGCCGTGCCCGAACATGACCGAGATGCAGGATCTTGAGATCGGCCTTGTCGATAACCAGGCCGGCGGCGCAGAGATACAGGAAGCGCTCGAGCATTTATCGGCTATCGATGAGACGTTCTCGGATACGCTCGACATGGGCGAAGGCAGCGACCCCGTATATCTCGATTACGGGGAAGCAAAGATGCTTGAGGTCATTTTAAATTTTATCAGCGTAAATTTTAACATCAGTGCCGCGTACAACATGGATAATGCCGACGCACAGAAAATAGGGTTCGACCCTAACCCGATATCGTTCCTTAACGTATATCAGGATGCCGGCACGCTCATGCCGGACGCGGAAACAAGGCTTGGTGCAGCCATGGGGGCCCTTGAGAACGGCATCTGCGCCTACCAGGATGCCTCGGAATTTATCCGCAACCGCGCCGACGATGACGGGCTCAACCACCTTATCATGTTCTATCCGCCGTATGATCCGAACATCTATTCGAACGCAGGCGAGTGGCAAAATGAAAAGGATGCCTCCCTCGCAACGGAAGAATATGCCCGTACCCTTATGGAGAATGTTTACAACAATCTGACGGATCATGACAACTATCCGTCGATCGATGTCCTTCTGCCCAACGCGGGGAATCCGGAAAATATATACCCGGATGCCCTCGGCAGGACGACCCAGGTCGATGTCTATGAGTTCTTTACGAACCCGAAAGACCTGCGCGTTTTTTATGACAGTCTTCCCGCAGGCAATGAGCTCATGATGGACAGCTTTTCCGATCCTTCGATGGGCGGGGTGCTTCCGAACATGACGCCGGCCGATTGGAACTGGTGCCTCGGCTGCGGCCCCAATCTCAATAAGAACCCGGTCATAAGCTGGCAGAACGAAACGCCTCAGGTCTCGATAACATGGGATAAGGCCATACCCGAACAGCAGAGCGCGTGCGTTAGGTATGAAGTTTATCGCGGGCTGACAACAGAC
>JAQURW010000042.1:1343-14345 GCA_028715425.1 Candidatus Omnitrophota bacterium | reverse complement strand
CGTTGTCTTGACTTCTGTACCGGCGCCGTCACCAAAAAGTTTATAACTATAGGAATAATCAGCGATCTCGTCGCCTTTTGAGCCATAGAAGAACGTCGTTGACATACGTAACGTTATTTCTCCGCCATCAATACCAAATTCGCCCCGATAGCTGTCATTCTTGTTCATAGCCGCAAAAATCTGCTCCGTTGCACTAAGCGCCCCTGCTCGCTTATTGGTGTAATACATATAGCTTGTCGTCTTGATTTCTGTGCCTGCGCCGTCACCAAAAAGCTTATAACTATAACTATAATCCGCAAGCTCATCACCTTTGTCTCCGAAAAAGAATGTCG
This sequence comes from Candidatus Omnitrophota bacterium, assembly GCA_028715425.1. Lineage (GTDB taxonomy): Bacteria > Omnitrophota > Gorgyraeia > JABMRN01 > JABMRN01 > JAQURW01. Next base: position 14,013 of record JAQURW010000042.1, on the reverse strand, counting down.
TAGATGTCCGCATCGTCTCCAACGCATCGAGCTGATCGAATTCCCCACGGTATGTGTCATTTTTATCCATTGCCGCATTTATCATCTCATCGCCGGTCAAACGAATCACCCGCTTCCCCGCATAATACATATAACTTGTCGTCTTGACTTCAGTGCCGGCGCCGTCGCCGAACATCTTATAATTGTGGCTATAATCGGCGATTTCTTCTCCCTTTGCGCCATAATAATACGTTGTGCTCGTGCGCTTGGATATCTGCGGATCCAGACAATTGACCAACCCTTGATAACTCTCGCTTTTACTCATTGCCCATTCAGCCATTTGTTGATCGGTTAGCCCCGGCCCCGGTCGCGTATCGCCATAATAAAAAGACTTGTCGTTTTAACAATGTCGCCGGCCCCGGCACCCCATAACTTGTAATTATAGGAGTAATCAGCGATCTCGTCGCCGGCAACCGTATTTGCATCAAAATAAAAAATTGTCGCCGATCTACGCACACGATCGACTAGCCACCCTCCGTTAACATCAAACGGCTTGCCGAGATAAGATATTGTTTTTACCTTTCGGGCCGAAACAACAGAATCTATTGCGCGCAGCCCACCTTCATACGTTGCTGTCCTCGTGCCTTTCTCATACACAAAAACAGTTGTATCCTTTATTAAGCTTCCATCCATGCTGTAGTTATAAGTATAGTCCGCAACTTCGTCACCGGGACTTGTGTTCGGACCAAATGCATAGAAGGTCTCTGTCCGCCGGATCGCGTCATTTCTGATCCCATCGCACCAGGTATTTCCACTGCCATTATCTATGACGTGCAGATCGTTTGATGCGGACTGCATTTTCTCGATATCATCAAACGTATAACCCAGCGTTGAAGCGTTCGCCTCTAAACAAGCAATAAGATCTCCGATCGTAACAAGCGGCCCCGGATTCTCGGCTATCTCACGCAACAAGGCTCTCAAGTTTTCGTTGGTCACAAGGGGGGTACCATCGTTCGCATTCGTTACCGCTTGCGACAAAAGATAATGATCGATAAGATCCGGGAGAGACTGAAATCCATTTTGCAGCGATACCCTATACAGCTGTGTCATCTCCGGAACTTCAACACTTGCACCGTATCCGACAAGGGTTAGATTTTCATAATAATCCGAGAACCCGTCGCCATCGGTATCCTGCGTATCCACCGGATATCGTAGAGATGAAGTAATAGTGCGGGGTGTTGAATCGCTCTTAAGAGGATCCGACCCGACCGTAAATTCTTCACCGTCGGAATAGCCGTCATTATCCGAATCAGTATCCTCAAAATCGTACAGGCCATCGTGGTCCGTATCAACAGTATACGATTCCATATAATCGGGAAACCCATCCTTATCGTAATCAAGCATATGACTGCGCGCATCATTGCGATAGGTGATCACCCGCGTCTTGCAGGCATCACGTATGGATAATTGGCTGGTAAAGTCATGGCTTGCGCGGACGTCCTCAGCCCCGCCGTCAAGGTCTTCATAATAGTAAACAGACGTGTCTCGTATCGTCAGACCGTCCTTGGAGTAGCTAAGGCTGTAATCGGCAACAGACTGAGGCGTTGTGCCTGCTTGATAATCGATGTAGAAGAAGGTCTGGCTCTTTAGCTTCGCATCATCCTTGACGTCATATCGGTAAACAAGAGATTCGGGATAACTTGTCCCATCGCGTGATTCTGTCCCTATAAGAATTTCAATAAGATCGGGGACATCATTGGCGGCATTCCCGTCAAGACGGTCATCATCGGATTGCACATCCGTAAGTTCTTGTAAAAAAACCATTACCTTGAACTGGCCGATAAATTTCACCTTGGTCATCCCGGCCTCGGTAGCACTGATCCGGTCAAGAATGGCATGTAACGTCGCATATTGCGAGGCCTCGGTCAACAGTAAAAGCTGCGTCTTAAGACTATCTGCATCAGGATACGCCGTGTCATCACTCGGGTCGACCTGGCTCAACACCCCGTTCATCTGAGTTTCAAGCGCATTTGAAAAATTCATTAAAAGATAAATAAAATCAACCTTATCCCCGGCAACGATAGTCATCAGCGCCTCGCGCTGAGCTCCCTGAACTTCTGACAATATCAAACGGAGAAGTTGTCCAGGCCCTCCGCCGGTTCCCAGTGCCTTTAACGCATCCCGGACAGCCGTATCTCCGAGCGTGTTGTTACCTATAAGAGTGATAATATTTTTAATGAAGCTTGCCAGCGACTTCGAAACAAACTGTAACCCTATGGTCTTTTCAAAAGCTGCTTCGAGAAATTCGGTAGGAGTAAGATCCGTTGCGTCAATACCATTAATGCACGTATATAACGCGGATGTGGTGTCTGCGATTTGCAAAAGGATCGCAGCCTTGGCTGCAACCCCGTTTGCCGCTGACCCCAGGCCGGTAGCCGGATCTGCAACGATCGTCATATACCGCGCGACCACGGTATCGCCTGTCCCGCCAAAGTTGTCGAAGATATCACGCAGATATTCGTTACGCGAATCGCTCGCCGGCAGCGTTATCGAATCAATCTTAGCCCACAACAACGCATTCCCGGAAGCGTAACCCCGCAGCAGCTCTTTTACCGCTGCCGCCGATGTGGCTGCAAACAACTCGGCTGTATGGGTTACCATAAGTTCCATAAGCTGTCGTTGCTGTCCTGAATCTTCAATAAATTCTTTTAAAAGGCTAACCGCAGTCCCAGTGTAATCAGCGATGCCGGCCCTGGCCTCCAGGAGATCTTTAAGTTCTGTCAACGCCGGTCCGCCGATCAGAAGGAGGAGTACGTTCAAAAGCTCCTCAGGCGTCTCAAAGCTGGAGAGGTCTTTCCCCAGGAGCATCATGATGAAGGCCTCCACAGCCTCTTTAGTGCCGACACTCATCTGGATCAAGAGAAGCTGTAATGCCTTTGCGCCGGCTGCGCCGCTCAGGTTGGCAGACAAAAGAAGCTGCAACAACTTTCTTTCCGCCGCGCTTAATCCGCCATTCTCGATAGCCGCCTTAAGGGCATCTATGAACTCCTTTTTCGTCATCCCTATTTGATAAATACTTTTGATGAACGACCCCAGTTCGGTTGCTTCCCCTCCTGCTAACGCAAGGAGGTCAGCGAAAAGCAACGCAGCTCCTTCGACGCTATTGTCATCGCCATATTTGACCTTATTCAAATCAAAGCCGACCAAAAGCGCAGCGAGCTGCTCTGATAACGTCCCTTGAGATAACGCCTCTTTCAACTTCGCGACCAACTGTTCTTTTGTCATACCGGCTGTGTACAGGCTCTTAATGAACTTCCCGAGGGCCGTATCCTCTCCGCCCGCAGCCGCTATAAGGTCCTGAAGAAGAAGGAGAGCACCGCCCTCGCCATCGTACTTCGCGTCATTAAAATTAAAACCGATCAAAAGTACGCTCAGAAGCGCCTTTAAGGATATCCCGGCGGCCGCAGCTTTAAGTTTGGCGATAAATTCGTCTTTGGACATACCGGCAGAATATAGGCTTTTGATAAGCTTCCCAAGCTCGGTTGTTTCTCCGCCTGCCAACGCAAGAAGGTCCTCGAGGAGAAGATCGACGCCGCCCTCGCCGTCGTATTTCGCGTCGTTAAAATTAAACCCCATCATGAGTTTTGCCAGCTTCTCTTCGAGTGTATCGCCTGAAAACAAAGCCTTAAGCTTGGCCATGAACTCTTCTTTCGTCATACCTTCTTCCACGAGGCTCTTGATCAGGCGGCCGAGCATGGTATCTTCCCCGCCGACCAGTTCATAGAGCGCCAAGAGAAGTTCGGCTAAAGTCCCGTAATCCGCAAAATCAAATCCTATCAGGAGTTCAGCAAGCTGAGCAGTTATGGATTTCTTCGTTACCGCCGACCGCAATTTTTCTATAAAGGCCTCTTTGGTCATTCCAGCTTTGTACAAGCTTCTGATAAACTGCCCAAGCGCGGTCCCATCACCCCCTGCCAGCGCTACCAGATCGTTGACGAGAAGGAGTACTCCGCCTTCACCATCATATTTGGGATCCTCAAAGTTAAAGCCGACCAAAAGTGCAGCCAGTTGTTTCTCAAGAGATTCGCCGTCCAGCACGGCTTTCAGCTTCGCCAGGAACTGCGACTTGGTCATGCCTGCCGTGTAGAGGCTCTTAATCCAGGCGCCTAAAAGCGTACCCTCGCCACCGGCAAGGGCTATTAAATCTGCCAGCAATTTTTGTGCGCCGGCTTCATCATCGGTATATTTCGCGTCACCGAAATTTATCGATAACAACAGTGCTGCGAGCATTTCCTCAAGAGAACCGCCGTTTAACGACAAACGAAGAGCTGACAAGAACTGTTGTTTCGTCATACCGGTTTTATAAAGAGTTTTTATCCAGGCGCCCAAAGCCGTACCCTCGCCGCCGGCAAACGCAATAAGGTCATTGCGTAACGCAAGTCCTCCTGCAGCATCTTCGCTGTATTTGCTGAAATCAAAACCGAGCAGGAGTTCTGAAAGTTGTTTTAGAAGGGCGGCCTTGCTAATAAACGCCTTAAGCGCGGCCAGAAAAGCGCTCTTCGTCATTCCGGCCTTGTAAATATTTTTCAATAACGCGCCCAGGGCAGTATCTTCGCCGCCGCAGGCAGCCAGAAGGTCAGTATAAAGCTGAAGAGCGCCTGCCGCATCGTCGGTATATTTGGCATCGTTAGCGTCAAGACCTTGAAGAAGAATGGCGAGGGCAGACTCCAGGCTTGTTCCTTTCAGGGCGTTCTTTAACGCGGCAATAAACTCTTTCTTGGTCATGCCGTCTCTGTAGAGGCTCTTAATAAACATTCCGAGTGCCGTTTCAGCACCGCCGGCCAGAGCGATGAGGTCATCTCTCAAAAGAACGGCACCGGCTTCTTCGTCAGTATACCTTGCGTTGTTAAAATCAAAGCCGACGAGGAGGGCCCCGAGCTGGGCTGCCAAAAGATCTGCCGACATCGCCCGTTTGAGTGCCGCGATAAATTCTTTCTTTGTCATGCCGACCTCTAAAAGACTCGCGATAAAACTGCCTAAAAGCGTGTTCTCTCCTCCCGCCAAAGCGACCAAGGCGTTCATCAGGTCTATCGCGCCGTCTACCCCATCGCCGTATTTACTATCGTTAAGATCAAAACCAACAAGAAGAGCCGCTAACTGTTCGGCAAGTGAACGGGTGCTGGTCCTGAATTTGAGGGCAAATATGAATTCCGCCTTTGATATCCCCTTGTAATACAGGCTCTTAATAAGGCTCCCTAATGCCGTTCCTTCGCCGCCCGCCAGGGCGATGAGATCAGTAAGAAGCGCTAGGATGCCCGCCTCATCATCCGTATACTGCGCCGCGTTAAAATCAAAGCCCATGAGAAGCGCCGCAAGCTCTGCTTCAAGGTTTGCGCCGGTCAGGGCCGATCTAAGCACCGCAAGGAATTGTGCCTTCGACATGCCCGGCACAAAGAGGCTGAGTATACGCTTGCCGAGTTCTGTTGTCTCGCCTCCGGCAAGCGCCAGGAGATCGTTTAAAAGCGCGATCGCGCCTTGAGCATCCTCGGTATATCGCGCATCATCGAGATCGATACTGCCAAAGAGTTTTGCAAGGTCAGACAGAACGGTGCCTTTTATGGCATTCTTAAGTGCGGCGACAAATTCTTCCTTCGTCATGGCGCTCGAGTAGAGGCTTAGAATAAACTGTCCGAGCGGGGTCTTTTCTCCGCCGGCTAATTTCACAAGAAAATCCTTGAGTTTCGCGGCGCCCGCAGCGTCATTCGTAAATTCGGTGTCATTCAGGTCGACCGCCGCAAGGAGGTTTGCGAGCTTTTCCTCAAGAGACATAAGCCCCATTTTCTTAAGGACTGCACTTGCGTATTGGTACGACGTCATCCCATCCGTTGCCGTGATCGACAGCAGTATGATGATCACGCCAGCGGAGATCTCGTCCAGCCCCAACCTCATCAATACTTCTTTGATAAGTTCGTCTTTTGTTGTGATCGTGCTGAGGTCAATCGACAGGAGAAGATCTAAGAGCTCAGCGTTATCGCCCGCGAGGGCCATGAAAGACTCCATGAGCTCAACCTGGTTTAAAAAGGCCTCAGGCGACAGCTCCATGAGCGACTTTAGGGCGTTCACAACGTCAGCATCACCGCCTGCGCAATAATTTAAAAGTGCCGCAAGGACCTCGCCGGCGGAGGCATAGTTTTCAAAGTCTATGCCCATCTTTTGTTTGATAAATTCTTTTACCTTCTCCGCATCAACAGCACCTGTCCCGTCCAAAAGACTCACCGCATCGAGAGCATCCCCCCAAAATGTGGCGCTCCGTTCCATGCCGGTCCTGTGCGTCGCGTCTTGAGCCCGCAGGTTCCCGTTGTAGAAATACACCGTGGTATCCCGGACGGTTTCGCCATCCTGGTAGTAATTCCTGCTGACATCAGCGACCTCTTCTCCTCGCCGAGCCGCGCTATTGAACTTGTAAAAGGTCTCGGCTTTTTTCTTCGCATCGCTCTTCAGGGTTCCGTCGGCGTTAAGTGCTGAACCCCAGTAAGTAACCGACTTCTCCATGCGGTCTTCATTATCAGCATCTTTAGCGCGAATATTACCCTCATAATAAAAAACTGTCGTGTCTTTAATAGTCTGTCCATCAAGAAGGTAGGTGAGAGAATAGTCCTGGACCTCTTCGCCCTTCAACCGGTAGCGCGTATCATAAAATATCTCCTGGACCTTGATGCCGGCAGCCAGTTCTTCATCGCTTATCTTGCCGTCGCGGTTCGTGTCCAGTTCGCCGTAATACGTAACGGCGCTCGTCATACATTCACGGTAATTGGATTGCCCGGCTGTGTCTTTTGCGCGATGACCGCCTTTGTAAAGATAAACGGTTGTACGAACCGCCGTTCCGCTCTTACCGAAAACGACCATGTAGTCGGCAGTTTCTTCGCCTGCCAGCCTCGCGTAGTCATCGTATACGATCATGGAACTTTTGCGCGCATGGGAAAGTTCTTCCTCGGACAGGATACCGTTTTTGTCCGTATCGACGACTCCGCGATACGTTATCTGTTTTGATTTTGAGAAGCGGTAATTTGTTGATGAGTCCTGAGCCCGTTTCCCGTCCTTGTAAAAATAAACGACGGTCTCGCTGACCTGGCTCTGGTTGTTTTCGTCGGTGTAATAATTCAGAGAATAATCTGCCAACTCCTTGTCCTTGGCGCCGACAAAAACCGTTTTTTGGACAAGCCTGCCCTTACCGTTCTCTTCGGTGTTAGATTCGTACAAAAGCGACTCGCGCATGGCGTTGTCGGTGTACTTAAATTCGCGGCGTTCGATAATGCTGCCATCTTTGCCGTAGGTAATGGTCTTCGTGATATGGTTTGTGTCTTTTCCTCCCTCGTAATAACTTTTTTCGACCAGTCGATCGGTACCGCCGGAGATGTCATATTTACGGGTCTCGCGTATAGCCTCGCCCTCGTACGTATAGTCGATTCGGTACTTGGCCTCGATCTTGCCCGCTTCGGTCTCCCGATAGCCCGTGAAGATGGTCTGGATCTTCCGGTTGTCCTTATCGCCAAAGTACATAATGACCTGGATCTTGCGTTCTTCCTCGGGCTCGTTGTCACCGAAACCTATCCAGTATTGGACTCCGCGGTCGTCAGTTTTCGATATCGCATTCTGCATCCAATGGGTTATATCGGCCTGCGTGATATCGAATTTCGTAGTCTGGGATATATTGGCATTAGCGTCAGGCGAGTCGAAATTAAAATCATCATAATTGTGAGCATCATCGAACTCGTCGGGATTGGTCAGTTGATAGTCAGGCCTCTTGCCGGGCTCTCCTTCGCCGCCGCTTTTCTTCTTCTTGAGAGGCAGTTCCTCGGGAACGCTCGCCCGTTTACGCAACTGCCAGGCGAGGTCTTCGGTATCCTGTTTTTGACGTATGATCTCTTCGTGTGTGTATTGCTGTTTACGAAGGTAGTAAGGGGAAAACGTCGACGATTGGTCGCTTTCCTGTTCGGAGGGAAGGAGTTCGCGCACTTTCGACGCGCGTTGTTTGTAGTAAAGAAGATCGTAGTTTGTTACTTCGTCGTCTGAGGTTTTCAGTTTTCCGAAGAGGGCTTTTGCCAATCGCTCTCCGGCCGTCATTTGCAGGGCAGGATTAAAATATGCAAAATCCGCGCCGTAGGCAACTTGCTCCCACGTAAATATGATAATAAGGATCCAAATTATTATCTTGTGGAAAATACTTCTCTTTATGATTGATTGGTACTCAATCATTATTAGGCCTCTGCTTTATAAAGACTTTTCCAAAAGTTTAAATACGGGGGTAAAAAAAATGAAATAGTATCCAAGATGCATAGTTCATGAAGGCTTGGCATAATAGAAATGCTATTCACCCGTACTTCTCCGTTTTGAATTGTTAGGAATCACCCTCACCACACATACCAAAGTGTATCATATATGATACTATAAGGCAACCTGGTAGGGCTAAAAATTTTGTATCTTAACACATTTCTTTTACAATATTTTTACATTCTTGTTACATTTTTAAAGTTATTAAAAAAGTCGAGCATTTTAAAACGGTTTCATTTCCTCCGACGGGAGGGCAAGATGTATTGCGCTCCTATGCTAAATTCGTCACTTTGTGAAGCTCTTATATAACGTAATAATGTACGAACTTGCTATAGATCGAATGAGGCAATTGGCACAGCATGCAGAAAACAAGCAAACTTTTGGCTATTTTTTTGGTCTGCTTGTGTGAAAGGACATGTTCAGACTGCCGGTCCTGTACCAGTGAAGATCGACAGTGACGTAGCGGTAACCGATTTTCCTGAGAAACGAGCCGATCTTGTCGATATAATTCGCGCGGAACAAACTTTTTAGCTCCGAGGGGGCGAGTTCAATACGCGCAAGCCCATCATGGTCGCGGACACGGACCTGGGAAAACCCCAAAGACACGATAAAGCGCTCTGCCTTTTCAACACGCCTCAAAAGCTTGCCGGTTATCGGAGTTCCATGCGGGATCCTGCTGGCCAGACAAGCCATGGCAGGCTTGTCGTAAGTATGAAGCCCCATTGTTCGAGAAAATGCACGTATCTCATTTTTTGTCAGTGCCGCTTTATCGAGAGGACTGACGACAGAAAACTCTGTCCTGGCCCGTCTTCCATAGCGAATGTCCCGTCGATCGTCGTAGTTCGATCCGTCAAGAACGGCATCAGCGCCCACTGAAACGGCAATTCTGCTTAGCGCCCGAAACAGTTCCCTTTTACAAAAATAACAGCGATTGACGGGGTTTTTCCGAAACATCCGGTTCTCCAGCTCATGCGTGCGAATGATCAGAAATCTAATGCGCTCTTTCATCAAAAAACGCCGCGCGAGAAGGAGTTCGCTCTTGGGGTATGTCGGCGACACGGCTAAAACCGCCAGTACCCTCGCGCGGCCAAGGACGCGCACAGCAAAATGTGTTAGGAATGTACTGTCAACGCCGCCGGAAAATGCGATCAATACTCTGTTATACGCCTCGAGAATGGCTTTCAGGTCTTTCAGTTTTTTCTTCACAAACCCCTCACTTATCGGCCGACTTTATCCATCCGCCGCCCACAACGTATTCGCCGTCATACAAAACAACCGCCTGGCCCGCGGTTGGAGCGTTTTGACACTCGGCAAATGCGATGCGAATATCCGTCGTGTCAAGCCGATCGACATCCGCAAGTGCTTCATCCTGACCATAACGTATTTTTGCAGAAAACCTGGACGGAAGAATTACCTCCCGTAGCCAGTTAAAACGATCGGCGCGAAGAACACGTTTGTAAACCTGCAACTTACTGCCGACCTCAATTGTATGGTGCAAACGGTCGATTCGCGTAATGTAAAGAGGCTCCTTGAAGGCAATCCCCAACCCCTTTCTCTGGCCGACCGTAAAGTTCGATATACCTTTATAGTGTCCTAACAATCTGCCCTCAGAATGAACAATCTTCCAGGTAATCTCATGACGGGGCTTATCAAGGAAACAAATGTCCTGACTACTGGGCCTCTCATGTGCCTTAAGGCCATTCTCTATAGAGATATTTTTTACTTTTTCTTTTGTTAACGAGCCAAGCGGAAATAAAATACGACCGAGCTGCCCCTGATGCAAATTGAAAAGGAAATAGGATTGATCCTTTTTTTTATCGGCCCCCTTCATGAGATCAAACCGGCCCTTTTTAGGATCCCATGTTACCCGGGCATAATGCCCGGATGCAATATGGCTGCACCCTAATTCATCGGCCTTTTTAAGCAAAATCCCGAACTTGATCTCACTGTTACAATAAATGCACGGGTTAGGAGTGCGACTTTTCTCATATTCATTGTAAAAATATTCACGAACCGTTTTATTAAACGCTTCGCTAAGGTCAAAGACATAATGCGGTATCCCCAGATATAACGCGGTTTCGCGCGCCCATCCGACCGCATCGATACTACAGCACATCTTTCGCGCAGTTCTCGTGCATTCGTCGCTCGACCATGTCTTTATCGTTGCGCCGATGCAATCATAGCCTTCTTCTTTCAAAAGGAAAGCCGCGACAGAGGAATCTATCCCCCCTGACATAGCAACAAGAATTTTTTTCTTCATATACTGACGGTATTATGTAAGGTTTTTCATGACGAGATCAAAATCGACGTATTTTTCGACCATATCGCGTATAAGGCGGATCTTTTCAGTGTCTTCAGGCTTAACCTTAACGACAATATCGCAGATCCGTTTGGTAGCGGTGAAGGTATCGGTTTTCACCTGGACAGTCGGAATTTCAAGCTTCGCGAGCTCGTCGATAATATGCGTGTTGGGTTCCATATCTCCGGTCAAGACAACACCTGATATTTTGTTAATATGGCGCTCTTTGCTTTCGGCCTGCGTCTTGATAACAGCGTTAAGAAGATCGATGCGATCGGATGGTGTTATGACCAGCGTGTTATTCTCTAAATATTTCAGCGCGTCGGTAACCTCCATAGCGCCTATCAGTATCTTATCAACGGGGACATCGATATTCTCATCACCGCAGATCAGGGCAACCTTCAACTCTTCCATGATCTCCCTGAACGTAGGTATATCAAGCCTCTTCTGGTACGGCATCACGCCTATAATAGGTATCTTTTGCTTTCGGAAACCATCACGGACAAGTTTGTTTATTTTATTAAATTTTTCTGTTAACACTTTGTTAACAATAACACCTGCCAGCCGAACGCCACATTTATCAAAAAGCGCCTTATTCAGCAAAACTTCGTCGATAGGCCTACCGACCCCGCCTGGCGCGATCAATATGACCTTAGCGCCCAAGAGCCGCGCTACGGTGGCATTGGAAAGGTCAAATACCGACCCAACGCCGGCATGGCCGGTACCCTCTATAACGACAAGATCCTTGTCCCGGCTTATTTTCCGGTAGGCATCGACAATATCACGTTTATAGTTTGAATTCGCGTTGCCGGTGATGTACTTCTCGGTAAAACCTGGTTCCACCGCGATAGGCGACAGGTCTTTAATATTCGTATTGCAAACGCTGAATATCTTTTCGATAAGTACGCTATCTTCATCGACTTTATAGCCATGCTCCATAAGGTAACGCTGACCGATAGGTTTAATAAATCCTATCCTTCGGAAGGTTTTTTGCAGGTGGGCCAGCAACCCGATTGACACCGTTGTCTTACCGACGTTCTGGTAGGTCGCCGCAATGAAGATCTTTTTCGCCATCTATTCTCTCTGCTTTTCCCATTTCAAGAGCTCGGTCACCTCGGCCAGTGTAGATCCGTCGTCGATCTCTCTCCGTATCCGGTTTTCCGCTTCAAAAATGCTCATGGCACGATTGGCAACTTCATTGACCCTATCGGCCGGAATGATACAAACGCCGTCACCGTCCCCAACCGCCCAATCTCCCGGGAACACCCTGATACCGCCGACATTAACCGGGACACCGATCTCACCGAACCCCTTTGGCTCACCGCATCGCGGCATGATGATCTTTGCGAACACGGGAAATTTTAGCGCCCGTACCTCAGGGGTATCACGCACAGCACCGTTTATAACAACGCCCCCGATCTTCTTTTTGACAGCGCCGTGTGTCGCCAGTTCCCCCCAAACGCTGGGACCGACCCCCCCGGCGTCGATGACGATAATATCACCGGGTTCCGCCACGTCCACGGCTTGCACCGGTTTTGCCCAGTCGCCGGGATAGGTTCTGACAGTCACAACCTTACCTGCCATTTTCAATCCCGGATAGACCGGGGATATGCCGGGTAGATCGCCGGACCGATGCATCGCATCGGTAATGTTTGCAGTAGATACGGCCTTTAAAATGGCTGCAATGTCTTTTGGGGACCCCTTCGAACGGCGATACAGGGTCCCTGTGCCGGCCTTTTTATCGCGTAGAGCCTTCTTGATCAGACGTACGGCACCTTTAGCATCCTGCGATTTTGTGATGGCACCACCTACGATCAGGATGGATGCACCTGCCTTGACGGCCCGGCTGACATTTCCTGCATGCAACCCGCCCGCAACCGCTACCGGGATACTGATACACTGAGCGATCTTCTGAAGGAGGTCAAATGGTTCCTTTCCTTCCATCTGTTCATCAATAGCAAGATGAACACCGACAAAATCAACACCGAGTTCTTCCATCCTGCGGGCCCGGGAAACAGGATTCTCGATGCCTACCAGATCGGCCTGGATGCGCGCGCCGTA
>JAQURW010000042.1:0-1333 GCA_028715425.1 Candidatus Omnitrophota bacterium | reverse complement strand
GTAGTTCTTCCCGGCCTCAACGCATTCTTTGATCGTTGCATCGGTTGCCGCAGCAAGCACGTTGACAACATCAGCGCCGGCCTTTGCGGCGCATTCAACCTCGGTGCGGCCTGCGTCCATGATCTTCATGTCAGCAACGATGGTGGCTCGGGGAAAAAGTTTGCGAAGCTCGCGGACCGCGACGAGGCCCTCAGCCTTTATGAGTGGGGTACCGGCCTCGATCCAATCCGTTCCGCCCGCATACGCCTCGCCGGCAGCCTTAAGGGCCCTCTTTAAATCGACAAAATCAAGCGCTACCTGAATAACGGGAAACTGCATATCACACTTCTCCCATAAATTGGACGCATATCTCACGGGATCGCGGACGGTTATCAAAATCGATCAGGATGACCTGCTGCCACGTCCCCAGCGTAAGTTCTTTGCCTTTAAAGGGGATCGTAATGCCAGGCCCCATAAGGGCGGCCCTGACATGAGAAAAACCGTTCCCGTCATTCCAGGTCCCGTTATGGCGGTATTCGGCGTTACGCGGCGCGATACGCTCAAAAGCCTCTTTCAAATCATGAACTGCGCCGGGCTCAAACTCGATCGTAGTAAGCGCTCCTGTCGAGCCGGGAACAAATACCGTCACTATACCCGATGTTAGTTTTGACTCTCTGAGAAGGCGTTTGATGTCCGGTGTAATATTATGGATATCGGTATCGCCTTTCGTCTTGATTTTAATAGACCTGGTTACGACCACGGATATCACCCCCTCAAACCGACACGATCAAGTATAACGGGCACCAGTTTATCCCATCCCATCGGCATAAGATGTATACCCTGTGTCATAGGCCGAAGTTCGCGGATAAGTTGAGCCGCGATCTCGACCGAACATGCCTTTTTATCCTGGCTTTCGGACATACGCATAATAAGCTCGTCCGTGACGTTTATACCGGCGACGTTTCTATTCATAAAGCGCGCCATGTCCGCGGATTTCAACAATAATACGCCCGCCAGGACAGGCACCTTAAGGTGCCTTGTCTGGCTCAAAAAACGTTCGAATTGCCTGACATCATATACGGGCTGCGTCTGAAAAAAACGGGCGCCTGCCTCGCATTTTTTCTCCATCTTTATAACCTCCGGCTCTATCGGGTCTGCGCCGGGATTGCATACGGCGCCGCAAAAAAGGTCAGGTTTTCCCTTAAGCTCATTGCCGGAAAGGTCTTTTCCCTTGTTAAGAAGCTCGACGGTCTGGAGGAGCGTCACAGCGTCAAGGTCAAAAACCGGCTTTGCGTCCCTATGGTCACCGAGTATCGGATGATCGCCGGTCAAGGCAAGCACGTTCCGGATCCCG
>JAQURW010000228.1 GCA_028715425.1 Candidatus Omnitrophota bacterium | reverse complement strand
ATCCCCAAAAAGCCCTGGAGCTTCTGGATGATCTCTTGGACAAAACTGACCCGAACATTCTCGAGGGAGCGAGTGAAAGTTTCGGGCTGGCATTCTTACATGATCAGTATCGCGTTCAGGAATATTTTGATTTCGCGAGAAGAAAGAAGAATCGGAATATCAAAATCAACTGGGGGAGAGGATTGAAATATCTTACGTATAACTTTGATGGGATGGTCAAAGTTATGGAATTTGCGTTAAACCATAAAGATAACGATATACGGGACGGAGCGCGTTATGCCGTCGAGGAGATATTTAATTATAACCCGGAGGCGGCGAAGAAACTCCTTTCCGTAGACGAAAAGAAGTTTCCGCGCCTCAGAGCGTGCGCCGGCAATTGTTATTGGGCCGCGTTTTTTGAAGATTCCGTTACGACAGAACAGGACGTTAAGGCAAGGCTTGACGCCAAGATGAAAGCGATACATACCGACGGGAACTATGATAGCGCCTCTGCCGCAATCGATATTGCGCAACTCTTTCGATATGACCCCGGGGCGGCGTATATGTATCTGGAAGAGATGTTCAGCGATACGAGTGAACATGTCAGGAGGCGGACCGGCTCGTGTATAGGCGATGTCTTTGCGTTCGATAAAGGCCTCGGGGAATCGTTGCTCAGGCGCGCTTTGAATGATATCGATCCTTCCGTCAGGATAAGCGCCACAGAGCTTATAGGTAAAGTCCTCGATACGCATTCAGGCCGGTATAAGGAAGTGGCGGAATCTCTGGCATCGCGGGATCCTGTTTTTAAAGACACAAAAAATCAGGCATTACTACCGGCGTTATGTTATAGCGCCGTGACCTTTTTAGGAAGGGACCCGGTCCCTGAAGATATCGACCGGTACCGGGCGCTGGAAGCCTCTATCGCCGATACCGTCCTGACCGGAAAAGAAAAAGAGCGGCACCGGATAGCGCTTGTCATGCTCTCGTATGTCATACCGCGTACAGAGAACTGGCATCAGGATATTCTTTCGGATAGAGTGGCGCTGGCTACCCTCGTCGATACCGTGGAAGATCTGGTTATGTCCAACGCCGAATCCCTGACGACAAGAATCATGGCCCTCAAACTCAAAGATCTGCCGTTATTGAAATTGCTTATGGATGTGTATGCGGTATTTTCTCCGGAGGCCGCCGCCGATTTCAACGATCTCCGCGGCGAAGGAAAAATACGGAATGACCTCGACAGCCTGAAAGAGCTTTTCCTGTTTTCCGCCAATGCCTTTATGTGCGAAAAAATATCCCGGGAATTGTATCACGCCATTATGAACAGCTTCGACCGGAACAAAGATAAAGATATCAAACGTTTTATTAAGTTCGTTGCGCTCTTAAATATTCTGCCGCTTGCCTGTAAGTATGCCTATACGCCGGCAATCGCTAACGGGAAGATAGATCTTGCCGCCGAGCGGCTGTCGTTGATAAAACTGTTCAGCTCCAAATTAGCATCCCTGCTCAAATTAAATAATGCGGAGGCAGAGACCCTGACGGAAAGTATCGGGCGGTATCAGGACTACTGGACACGGGATAAATTTTACGAGCGGATAGTGATCCAGTCCGTATTCTTCAATGAGAAGGGAAGGGGCGCTTTAAAAAGGTTTGTCATGGGATTGGCCTCCAATAAAGACGGGGTGGCTCTTCCCGACGACACGCATTCCGCGCTCATGAGGGAAAACGGCTTTACGGAAGATTTTATCGAACGATGGAAGGCGCACACAGAGTATCCGCTCCTGGAACACGGAGTGAAAACAAACGAGATCTCATACGCGTCAATAGTGAGCCAGATACAAACGCATCTTGGCGATACCGGGCTGACTAAAGACAGTCTGGCTGCGCTGCCCGGGGTAAAAAAAGAAGAAGGGATGGAAGACGATATCATCGGGCGATTGCAGTCTGCTGCGGATAGCCTGGCCGGAATAATCAACGCGCTCGAAAAAAATGAGCCGCCCGAACTTGATATGCTTCAAAAAGCTATTCGCTTTACGGGGTCGCGGGATGCTCAAGGCATCTTTAGCCGGGAATTGACCGGAGACCTCGGCGCCCTTATGAAGGCGCTCCGCTCGGAAAAACCCGCAGGTGAAGAATTTAAAAACGCCCCGAGGATCAGGATCACCCACGACCCTTCGATCATGATGCGGGCCGGCATCGAACCTTATCCGACCTGTCAGCGCTGCACGTCTATGTCGGGGCACAACGAAAGCGGAGAGCTCATAAACCGGTTGCTCTGCGGACAGTTTAAAATAGCCCAGTATATGATAGGCAATGTCGTTGTTGCCCGGGCGTTCATTGAAGTTACGGCCGATCATGACGACAACCCGGTCCTTCTGGTCGATAAGGTCTATGAACATCTGGAGATGGGCTATGACAGAAATAAATTCGAAGGGGAACTTGTGCGGTACGCAAAAAGCCTTGGGGTCAAGGCCCTGTATTGGGCAGAGGCTCCGCCGGCCGTTCAACATACAAAGAAATCGAACCCCCCGAGGCTTAATCTGATGGACTATGACTCCGGGGAAGAATTTGAAATTTACAGAGATTATGAGGAATTTGAGTATAAAACGGATATCTCTGACGATGCGGATAAAAACATACAGCCGCCCCCGAAAAAAATGCGCGACGTGCGGGGCGTGATTGAATGGTCGGGATTAGCGCTGGCATTGTCTGCGGCTGCGCTCGCGTTTTTTGTCGCCAGGCTGATCCTGGAGACCTACGGCGTGCCTCGGGTTTCGTGGCGCGCCGTTGTCATGATGTGCCTCGGTATGGGCGGCGTGGCGATGAGTATCGGGACAAGCGGCGAGGGCCCCGAGGGTGAGACTTTTCTTCAAAGATTAGAGCGCATTTTACGTGCAGCGGGCCATCCTGTCGAGGCTATCCAGGGGACGGTAGACACTATTCGGCAGACAGTGAACGAATTCTTTAGCCCGCGTAAACAACGGGAACCTACGGTTCCGGCGCCGGCATACCGTATGAACATGGCGGCCGGGACACTCGATCCGGAATATAAACAATGGTTCAATGATCCCAACGGCCTCAGGCCTTCGAAAGCCCAGACGGTCCCTACGGATGCGGCGTTGTATACCATCGTCAACGATAGAGGGGAAGAAATTACCTTCACGATCCCCGAGATCATCAGATCATACGGGCCGAAGATCAACATTATCCCGTATTATCAAAGAGGCAGTCTGGAAAAAGGCAAGCAGGCCGCAACGATCAAAGGCATCAGCATATATACCGCCGGGACAGTCGATACGGCTGCCGGGGACAGACGGTATACGGCAGAGGATATCCGTGGCGCGGAGAAGCTTATCATTCACTGGCGTATCAAGACCAATAACACCATTCACCCCGACGTCAAACTTATGGAGGCGCGTCCGGCTGCCGTGAAGACTCCCACAGCAGGCGCATCAAGACCCGAGGGGCGGCGTCCGATCAACAAGGTCGAACAACGCAAAGGCTGGATCGCCCAACGGCTGGGTGAGATAGCCCTCGCCGGTTGTTACGGACGAGTCGTGCGGGAGCATGCAATGCTTACCGATCCGTTTCTCGCGTCCTCGGTTACGCCGGACGCTCTACTGCCCGGGCAACGGGCCTTAGCCGATATCAAATTTGGCCTCTTGAGAGGCGACATAGAGGATGCCGTTATCAAATACAGCATGCTTAAGGAACTTTATCCTGAGGAATTCGATAGCGGTGAGCCGATCAAGATCGTGGTTTTCGACGATACGCTTAAAGACAGTATCGAGATAGACGGTTATATGAAAGGCAGCGAGAGGAACAGCGATTATGAGATCATTGGTATCGACGATCTTTTTGAGAGGGTATGGAGCGCCCAGGCAACAGATGACCA
>JAQURW010000227.1 GCA_028715425.1 Candidatus Omnitrophota bacterium | reverse complement strand
ATACGAGACCTGTGTGCCGTCTAAATAAAATTTAAAACATCCGTTCTCTCTCGTAACGGCAATTTTATACCATTGCCCAAGATTCGGTACCCAGTCATTAAGCGCCATACCGATCTTACTGACCTGGTTTTCCCACATGGAAAACCCAAGCCGGTGTATCGTATTGGTTGAGGTGTTTTGATACACATAATCCAGCGCCCATCCGTCCGCGCCTGCGTGCAGGTTAGCGCCATGCTGGGACATTATAATATTGGATTCTTTCAGCGAATCGAATTTCACAAATAACTCCATCGAAAAGTCGCCTGTCCCGAACACCCAGTCTGACGAGTCAGGGACCGTGCAATAATCTCCGCTCCCATCCAACGAAAGCGATGAAGGGCCTAATACCTTATCCTCAGTGTCCAGTTTCGCGTCGCCGTTAAAAGTGGCAGCCTTTTTCGAAGGGTCTTCGGATATGGCGTTCTCCTGCCCGTTTGTGCCGTTAAAATTAAGCAGGAGTTTTACGTTCTGGTCAGGCGTGCCCGTCAGATCGACCTTTAAAGAGTCTGCCGCGACAGCCGTTGAAACATGGTCCTTCGTCCCGTTTGAAGAAGCCGCGCTTATAAGCCCTGTTTCCTCCAGGCTTCCGTATGAGTACGTTACGTCCGCAGCGCCGGGCTTTTTGACGCGCGTCAACAACCCTTTTTCGTCATATTCCTTTACGGTCCCGTCCTTGGAAGTAACGCTCACAATGCGCCCGTCCTCAAAAACATATACGGCGCCGTCCTGCTTGACAGATACATGTTTAAGCGCGCCGTCCGTATCATAAAAGAACTCGCTTATGGTGCCGTCGTTTCCGGAGCACATAACAAGCCTGTCGCCCGTATCGTAAGTTTTTGCGCAATTCTCGCTGCGGACGCCGATACCGTCCACTGAAATGATCGTTCCTTCTATCACCCTCGTCCCTGCGGAAGTATAGGTATATTCCTTATACTGCCCGTCATTGGTCTCGCTATAGATCACGCGCGTGTCGGTGCCTATCGTTTCATATTCCGCATAGACCAGGTCCCCGGGCAGCATACCGGCCCGGTTTTCCGCGGAAACCGAGTAGACAGAAATATTACTTTCATAATAGGTATATGTCACATAAGTATTGTCCCCGTTACATTTTTTAAACTGGGTCAGGTTACCGTCATTATCGTACGAATATTCGTTCTTTTCTTTATCGCGGTAAAACACAAGGCGGCCGTCTTTATATTCCCTGTGCCCGACAACATTGCCGCTCTCATCGCAATCGTCCAGCGCGCCGGTACCTTCTGCGGTCCCCAAAGACGAAGCATCTATGTATGCGTCGTTTAAAAGTTTAAATTTTATGGAATCTTTCCCGAAGACTATCTTCGCGCCGTCTTTGACCAAAGACAGGATCTGTCCGGTAGCCGGATCGTACGTCATGTCCACACCGGCTTTACGTGTGAGCACGGTTTCCACGTTACCGAGCGCGCTCCTATCGAATTCATAACTCACCGTTTGCCCGCCAGAGATGATGTCGCTCAGCACCCCGTCATTCGACTGTATTACGACATTATCCGGCCTTGTCACGGTTTTCACTAATCGGTCGGAATCGTATACGAAGGTGTTGTAATAAGGAAGATCTTTATAGTCATAGGTCGCATCTAACGTACAATCAGACTTAAATACCGTACCCGGAAAATCAAACTGAACAAAGTAAGACTTCGCATTTGCCTTTAACTCCTGCCTCAGTTCCATCCAGTTCCCGTTACTGTCTTTTACACAATTTATAGAGCCTGGGCTAATTTCATGCACTTGCGACCAACAATCCGTCAAACCGCCGAATGCCCCTCTATCCAGATAATTTAACTTGATCCCTAAAGGCGCGCCAAAATCTATAATGATCTCGTCTTTTTTGTCTCCGTTCAGATCACTTAATGTAATCGAGCAAGCAGTATCAGAGCTTTTCTTTACCCACCAGCCGTTGTTCATCCAGATCAATATTCCTGCTCCCGTATCAAAATCGATTACCACATCAGCCCTGCCATTTCCATCTATATCGCCTGCAGTGATCTGTTTAGAAGATCTGGTATCGAGTTGCTTATAGACCTTATTGTCCCATAGATATATTCCATATTGCGTCCCAAAATCTATAACCACTTCATCGACCTTATCTCCGTCGGTATCACATGCCAGGATCTGTTCTGCGGTTGCGCCGTTCATCTGGTACCATGCGCCCGGGCCTGACCACAATAAAATGCCGTACTGAGGCCCGAAATCGATGACCAGGCCCTTTTTACCCGATGCATCCAGTCTGATCGGAACTATCGAAACTGCCGATGTATAATTAAGCACGGTATAGGTCTTATTTTTCCAGATAAGAATGCCGTATTGCGGCCCGAAATCGATGACAAGTTCGTCTACTTTATCCCCATCGATGTCACATGACACTATTTGTTTTGCAGTGGCCGAATTAATTTTATACCAATTCCCAGGACCTGCCCCCAAAAAGACACCGTATTTCGCCCCAAAATCAACTACCAAACCTTTTTTCCCCGAAGGATCCAGTTGTGTCGTTACGATAGAAACAGGACTTACAGCATTTAGCTGCTCCCACCCCGCATTGTCATACCAGATCCACACACCGCCTGCCGCTGTCCCAAAATCAACGATAAGATCTTCCCTGCCATTAGCGTTCAAATCAATGGGAACAATATTGACCGGACTCAGGTCATGCAGTTTCGACCACGTGCCGTCCGTATACTGTATCCATGTGCCGTTTATCTCTCCGAAATCTATTATCTTTTCTTTTTTCCCGTCTGCGTTAATATCTGCCGTTATTATCTTGTTATATTTATTAGGCACTATCTTGTCTACGTATTCATATATCGTACGTATAAAATATTGGTTCACTTCTTCGGTCTTGTAATAGTCCTCAATAACAGCATACACTCCGGGCGTGGCGCAAGTAATAAGACCGCTCACCAGCCGATACTGGTCATCCAGGAGAAAGTTAGTAATGTACCGGCCATCGGGCAAACGTACCTCTGTGATCGTGCCTCTATTTATTAAATAAGTGGTTTTATCTGCCAGAGCGATCTCTTTTAACGTGACAGTGTATTCCGGCTCTTGGGCAGTGCCGGTATTTGTCTGCCCATACCTATATATAGTCCCATCCTTATCATCCACCTCGACCAATATACCGTCATCGTAGATCACGGTCTTGGTGCCGCTTGCGGTATTTATTACAGCCTTGCTTAAACGGTTATTCGTATTATATGTCAGGACTTTCTCGCCGCCATTCACCGTAACAGTCGTGCCTTCATCGCTATAAACATATTCATGAAATTCTTTAGATCCCTTATAGGTTATGGTTTTGACTTTCTCGTCGTCATTATAAGTTACGACAGTACCGTCGGGCTTAGTTACGCTGGAGACCTTCCCGCTCAGCATGTACAAGATCGTACCGTCCGTGTACCTGATCTCGCAGTTCCATAAAGCGCCGTTACGCTGTATCTCATGGTCCGGCTCAGTAGCGCATATGATCGTCCCATCCGCCATTACCACGTGATCTATCTCGCTGTCCTTATAATAAACCTTATCCCCGGCAGCGGTAGTTACGATCAGATCCCGCTCTTCGCCATCTCCTTTATTCATTGATGCTTCGATTTTTTTTATCTGTTCCAGGATCTTCTGCATGGTAGTATCGTCTATTACGGGCATCGGTATAGGCCCTTTGATCGGCAACCCCTCCTCGGCTATACCGGTATTACTAGACGCGCCTTGAAGAGCCGCATTGAAATCCTCGATAGCCTGCTGCGTAGACACTACATTTGCCTGGATGGCATTAGCGGATTGCACATAATTCGGCGCGTACTTGTTACTCT
>JAQURW010000041.1 GCA_028715425.1 Candidatus Omnitrophota bacterium | reverse complement strand
CGAAACAATCTCTCCCGGGAACGTTTCTCCGGGATAAGCGACTGCCTGTATGTCAACGGGCATACCCGTCTTAATCATGCCTATTTGATATTCATAGACCTGGATATACGCCCAGACATCCTCTCCTTTTTGCGGGAGATATAGATTGGTCTGGACGGTTCGATCCTTTTCCAGTCCGTCGATCTCCTTATCGCTCATGCCCATAAGCCTTAATTTAGCACGCGCCGCCGCGGCTACCGACTGCGCCCGCTCTACAACATCCTTAAGCGGCGAATCTTTCGCGGTATCCCGGACCTTAAGCGCCTCGATAAACTCTTTTTGCGCAATGACAAGATCCGGGTCATACGCGATCTTTCCGGAGGCGCGGACGGTTTTGACAAGTTTTTCTTTGTTAACTGCCGCCACGGTAATGTTTAAAAGCTTCTGCTTCTCGGGGCTTATAGAAACGCCGCTTTGCGTTTCCTGATATACCGGAACATAATCCATGCCCATCTCGTCTTTCATAGGGGTCGGCGACGTGATTCGGGGATTCATCGGATTCCGGTAGAATAAGACCTTCCGGTCCGGCGCGGGAGCGACAAAGGTGCCGCATACCGGGCAGGTCACCTTTTCGCCCGGCTTTAAATGCGCCGTAAGGCGCATACCGCACTCGGGCATATTGCAGTTATGCTCCAGGCATATTTCTTCCAGGGTCTTTTCCCCGGCCCCGGACGAACGGCCTTCGGTCCGGATAACGGCCTCTCTTCCGGCCGGCGGCATGCTGCCGCGATGCCCCGGCGTTAACCGGGATAAAAGGATCGTCACCGCGCATAGGATCAACAATCCTGCAAACCATATATTGTTACTTTTTTTCACGAGCCACCTCATACCTTTCCGCTGTATCAGACGGCGCAGTTATCGTCCGTTCAAGATCGCTTAACGCTATTTTCAGATCAAGAATAGCCCGGTAATGTTTCAGTTTAAAATCGGCCAGCATTCTCCGTGAATCCAGAAGCGTCAGGAAATCCGTTTTGTCGGATTCGTAGCCTGTCAGGGCGGCATTGAATGTCTCCTCGGCCTGCGGCAGGAACGAAGTCTCATAAAGTTCAACCAGTTTTTTGTTTGCCCCGAGCCGGTTGAACGCATCGCGCACATCGTAGAGGACCGCCTTCTCCTTTGCCGCATATTCGGCCTTAAGCATCAGGAGTTCCGATTGCATCTCTTTGACGCCGAATGACTGCTTTGAGAAGAACCATAAAGGAACCGTAACCCCCAGCATCCCGGCCCATGCCTTTTCATTCAGGCGGTCCCTGCCGACCATTTGTTCGAACCTGACTTTTACGTCAGGCATAAATTCGTTCAGGGAAAGGTCGTAAGCGGCCTTTCCCCGCTCGATCGCATAACGGTATGCCTTAAGTTCAGGGTTATCTTTTTGCGCCAGGCTGTAACATTCTTCGAGTGTCCGCTCAAAAGAAAGCGGCGCGCCGGCAGAAGGAATACCGAACTCGCTGTCCGGATCTTTGTTGATAAGGATATTCAGTTGCGCCTGAAGCGTAAGACGCTTTGCCTCCAGCATGACGAGCTCAGTATCGACCGCCGCAAGCTCGACCTCGGTCTTCAGCATATCGGCCTGGCTCCCTTTGCCTGCCGAATACCGCGCCGCAGCGCTCTGCGACAACTGGTCGAGGATATTTTTATTTTCCCTGTTGATATCGATGGACCGGTAAATAAAAAAAAGTTCCGCGTAGGTGGTTTTTACCCGGGAAATTATGTAATTTTCTTTCGCGCGATATTCTTCATAAGCTATCCGGGCAAGCTTTGCGGCTATCTTCGCGCGCAGGTACAATTTGGTGGGGAACGGCAGATCCTGCGATATCGCGTACATCTTCATGGGTTCGCCGCTCAACATCCGATCCGCGTTGATCTTATTGTATTCGAACTCCAGCATGGGGTCGCCCGGGCTTGCTGCCTGCCAGATACGCGCGGCACTGGCTTCAGAGGCGCGTTTGGCAGCCATGATCTCGGGATTGGACTTTAGGGCATCTTCAAGGAGCTGTTCTAGTGAAAGGCCTTCACCGGCAAACGCCGGCGAGGGGAGAATCAGCCCACCTATAAAAAAAGACATGAGCAAAATTATTTTATAGCGCTTACTCATAAACACCCGACCGGTCTTATGTTCAGGACACGCTAGGGCCATATCATATCCTTAAGTATAATGAATGTTAACCAGAAATTATACCTTAGGCATATAATTAATCCATGGCCTGTTGCCTCTTTTCCCTGACTTATTTCCCCTCAGAAAATAGTGTCCGAAAAGGGCTTACCAATGGTTGACAAAGGTTTCCTCAAAAGGTAGAATAACCTGAAAGGATGCGAACAATGAATGACGAGAAATCTTTGTGTAAAAATGACAACGTGACCGTGCGGAATAATGACGGCACCGTCACCATAACGATAGCCGGGAACTTCAACGGATCCACCACGCCGCCGATCTATGCCTGCTGTAAAAAGATCCCGAAATCAAACGCTATAAAAAAAATAGTGATCGATTTCGACAAGGCGACCCATGTGGATACGGCGGCCTTCGCCTGTGTCATCAGTTATATAAAGGAACATCTTTCGACGAGCCAGGCAATTTTTGTCGCTAACCTGCACGATCCGGAGAAAAAATTGATCGAGCTCCTTAAGGTCGAGAAAATAATCAAAATAATGTAAGAGCTATGATGAACCGTCAGCGAACATTATGCATACTGTTATTCTGCCTATGCCTCATAGCCTCGCCGGATGTGCGCGGCCGGGCAGAAGAGATCGCTTTGGATCCGTCGGCCTTAAGCCTTGAGGCGTTCTGCCGCAGAGTCCTGGATTACTATCCGAAACTGAAACAAGGCGATGCGGCAATCGAGGGAGCGATCGCGAAAAGACTCCAGGCCCAGGCCGGGTTCCTGCCGAGGATACAGGGCCTGGCATCCATGACAACCGGTAACGACCAGGTCTATGTCTTCGGCACGCTCCTCCGGCAGCGCGCCTTTCGAGAGGAAGATTTCACGCTTTCACGGCTCAACAATCCGCCCTCCCGCACCGATTATACGGTCGGCCTCTACGGCGAAATGCCGCTTTTCGACGCCTTGCAGACCATATATAAGGTACGCCAGGCAAAACACCTCGCAGGGTCAGCGCGGTACGATAAGGAATTCTCAAAAATGGAGGCTATCCTCATAGCCTCGGACGCGTATATGCGCGCCGTTGCCGTAGAAAGCCTGCTAACTCTTGTAGACCGGGCCTGCACAAACTCCGAGACGGACATCAAACAGGCCGAGGAGCTGAAAGATAAAGGAATGGTGCTCGGCGCCGATTTCTACGCCGCAAAAGTTATTCTTGGGAACCTGAGGAACATGAAGAACGAGCTGATCGGCCAGAAACAAAGCATGCATGCGCTCTTGAATATCCTTATGGGCGAGGACCCTCTCAGCCCTCTGAAACTGACCGACCCCCTGCCGGAAAAAAACAGCCTTGCCAAAGACATCCAGGAATGGTTATCCGAAGCCTACGCTTTACGGCCTGATATCCTTTCCCTTGAAGAAGCCATACATAGCCAGAAGGCCGAAGTCGCCCGCGAACAGGCAACAGCGCTCCCGACCATAAGCGCCTTCGGCGATCTTGAAGAGAATACCCGGAATTTTTCTGCCGGCGGCGGCAGCTTTGCGGTCGGGCTGAAAGGCTCGGTCGATATATTCGACATGAGCTACCCTGCCCGGGTCAAGATCGCCAGGGAAACCCTAAAAAAATTAGAGTACGATAAAATTATCGCGCACGACGCTATCGCCAAGGACATAAGCGACGAATATGCCCGGCAGGGGGCTCTCGAGGCCAATATCCCGGTCCTGCGCGAGATGGCCGGCGACGCCGGCCAGGCCGTCGACCTCACTGCCCCGCTTTACAGCGAAGGGCGGAAATCCATAGCCGACCTTCTCGCGATGCGGCATGGCTACATACAAACGCACCGGGCGTATTACAGCGCAATGGCAGGCGCCGTGACCTCACGCGCGCGGCTTCTCTTCTTATCCGGGCAACTTGACGAAACGCAGTGCCGGCAGTTAACGCAAGGCGGGAATTAAGCCATGACCGTCCGTCATTCGAATTTCATACGCTCTCTCGTCGATTATTTCGCGCGCTCCAAGATAACGCCGCTTATCATAGGGTTTTCCATCATCGTCGGTCTTTTTGCCGTACTTAATATACCGCGGGAAGAAGAGCCCCAGATATCGGTCCCTATGTTCGACATATTCGTCGCATACCCCGGCGCCACCGCAGAAGAGGTCGAACAAAGGATCGTCACCCTTGGCGAAAGAAAACTCTGGGAGATCCCCGGCGTTGAATATATTTACTCGACATCGGAACCTGACGGCGCCCTTATTATCGTCCGTTTCAAGGTCGGCGAAAATGTAGAGGAAAGCCTCATTAAACTGTACACCAAGGTCTATTCCAACCTCGATTTTCTGCCGAAGGGCGCAAGCCAGCCCTTGATCAAGGTCCGGTCGATCGACGATGTTCCTATTTTATGCCTGACTTTTCACGGGCCGTCAAACGACCCGCTTCTACTCCGGCGGACCGCCGCCGAGGTTCGGACAGCGGTCAACGCCATACCCGATGTCGCCCAGACCGCTATCATAGGCGGCAGGAAAAGACAGTTCCAGATATTCGTCGACGAAAAAAAATTGACCGAGAGGATCCTAAACCCCCATGAAATCACCGACCTTATCCTGAAGGCCAACGTAAAGACGGATGCCGGGCATCTGGAAAACATACCGGACTATATAAACGTAGAGACAGACGCCTTCTTTAAGTCCAGGGGAGACCTTGAAAACCTGGTCGTCGGCGTAAGCCAGGGCGGGATCGTTTACCTTAAGGACGTCGCGCGGGTCGTCGACGGGCCTGACGAAGACGAGTCGGGCGTTAATATCCGGTTCCCTGGACAGACGGCACAGGGCCCGTTCGATGCCGTCACGCTGACCGTATCAAAACGGAAAGGCGCCAACGCATCGCGGCTCTGTAAAAAGATAATTACGTTTGTCGAAACGCTCAAAGGACAGGCCATCCCGAACAGCGTATCGTATACGGTCACACGGGATTACGGCGAAACAGCCGATGAAAAATCGAACGAACTTCTCTTCCACATGGCGCTGGCGGTATTCGGCGTAAGCATCCTTATCGCCCTGGCGCTCGGCTGGCGGGAATCCGGCGTAGTCGCCATCGCGATCCCGATGACCTTATCCCTTACCCTCGCCACTTTTTATTGTATCGGTTTCACGCTTAACAGGATCACGCTCTTTGCCCTTATATTTTCCATCGGTATATTGGTGGACGACCCGATCGTCGGCGTAGAAAATATCGTCAGGCACCTGCGTATCCCCAGGAACAAGGGCCGTCCGGTCCTCGACGTGACCATAGAGGCGATCAACGAGGTCGGCAGCCCTCTTATCCTGGCTACCTTGACGGTCATGGCCGCGATATTGCCGATGGCGTTCGTGCGGGGGCTCATGGGCCCGTACATGCGGCCGATCCCCATAGGCGCAAGTACCGCGATGTTCTTTTCGATGGCAGTCTCTTTTATCGCAACGCCGTGGGCGGCCTATAAAATACTGGAAAGCGCCCATCTCAAAGGGTCCTTAAAAGGCCATGACGACGCCTCCGAAGAAGAAGGGCTCCTGGCCCGTTTTTACCGCTGGTATATGCGGCCTCTTATTTATAACGAAAAGATCCGCATGATATTTTTAAAAACCCTGGGAGGATTGCTCCTGTTATCGATAGCCCTCGTCCCCCTGCGTCTGGTAAAGGTCAAGATGCTGCCCTTCGATAATAAGAACGAATTTCAGGTCATCCTCAACCTGCCTGAAGGGACCTCGATCGAAAAGACTATGCAGGCCGCCGAAGAAATGGCCCGGTATCTTGCCGCTATTCCCGAAGTAAAGGACATCGAAGTATATGCCGGGACAAGTTCCCCGTACAATTTTAACGGTCTGGTACGCCATTACTTTTTGCGTTCGAAGCCCTATCAGGCGGATATTCAGGTCAATCTAGTGAATAAGAAAGACCGTAAGCGCCAGAGCCATAGTATCGCAAAAAACGTCCGCCCGGCCATACATGAGATCATGAGCCGTTACGGCGGCCATGTCCAGGTCGCCGAAGTCCCGCCGGGGCCGCCGGTCCTGTCCACGCTCGTCCTTGAAATATACGGCCCGTCTCTCGAAGGGCAGACAGCTCTGGCAAAGAGGATAGAACATATCCTCGATACGAATAAAGGCGTCACCGATGTCGACACCTATGTGCAGTCGCCGGAAAAACTTGTACGTTTGCGTGTCGATATCCAGAAAGCGACCTTGAACGGCATCCCGGCCCGCATGATCGCCGAAACCATCGCCCTGGCAATAAACGGCAGGGACATCGATCTCGCGCACCTTTCGGGCGAATACGAGCCGGTCGATATCATCATGCGCCTGCCTAAAGAAAAACGGAATACCCTGGACAGCGTCCTTAATATCACGCTCTTATCCAGGTTCGGTTCTCTGATACCGCTCAGGGACCTCGTCACGGCCACGGACCTTACGAAAGACCGCGCGATCTACCATAAAAACCTTGTGCGCGTCTCGTATGTCCTCGGCGATGTCACCGGGAAATTCGAGAGCCCGGTGTATGTGATCATGGGATTAAGTAACGATATCGATAAACTGCCTGTGCCGGGAGGCCCGGTTAAGCGCCTGAAACAATATTTTACCGAACAACCCGAATCGTCAGACACCTGGGCTATCAAATGGGACGGCGAATGGCAGATCACCTACGAAGTCTTCCGCGACCTCGGTATCGCATTCGCGGCGGTATTACTTTTAATATATGTTTTGGTCGTGGGATGGTTCCAATCGTTCAAGATCCCGGCAGTCATCATGCTTCCCATCCCGCTTACCCTGGTCGGCATCCTTCCTGCGCACTGGATAACCAACACTTTTTTTACGGCCACGTCGATGATCGGCATGATAGCCGGGGCCGGCATCGTCGTCAGAAACTCGATCATCCTTGTCGATTTTATCGAACTGCGTATCGCCGAAGGGATGCCGCTGGAAGAGGCGGTCATCGACGCGGGCGTCAAGCGCTTCAGACCCATGCTCCTTACCGCGGCCGCGGTCGTTGTAGGCGCATCCGTCATATTTTTTGACCCGATCTTCCAGGGGCTTGCCTTATCGCTCATGGCCGGCGAGGTAGCGTCGACGATCCTGTCGCGTACCGCAGTGCCGGTAATATATTATATGACCATGAGGAAAAAAGAGATCGTCGAAGAATAACTAAACGAGGTGCCTTATGCTGGAAAGAATGTTACGAGGGATCGCGGGATTTTTTATTATCGTGAGCCTGGTCCTGGCCTACTACTTCAGCCACCGGTGGTTATGGTTCACGGCGTTCGT
Source organism: Candidatus Omnitrophota bacterium (assembly GCA_028715425.1). Taxonomy (GTDB): domain Bacteria; phylum Omnitrophota; class Gorgyraeia; order JABMRN01; family JABMRN01; genus JAQURW01. The sequence goes on along the minus strand of JAQURW010000041.1, from coordinate 7,095 downwards.
AGGACTGAACCTTTTGCAATCCGCCTTCACGAACTGGTGTCCTATGATGTCGATCTTACGGAAATGTAACGTAAAATAAGCTAGAGAGAACCCCGGAAAAAGATCAGCGTCGTCAGGACAAAAAGCGGGATCAGAATACCTATCGACCACAGCATATACCCGAAAAAACCCGGCATTGCCACGTTATGGTGCTCGGCAATAGCCTTGACCATAAAATTAGGCCCGTTGCCGATATAGGTATTTGCCCCCATCATGACCGCGCCGCACGCAATAGCGGCAAGATACCGGGCCCCGACAGGATGATTCATGAGAACGCTTAACCCCTCTCCGGAAAGATGGAGCACCCCTTTCGCCAAGCTCGTAAACGCCAGATAGGTAGGGGCATTATCGAGAAAGCTCGAAAGCGCGCCGCTTATCCAGAAGAACTGCCACGAGGCCTCTACCCCGAGTTTATATCCCTGTGTTTCGAGGATCAATAAGGCCGGCGGCATGGTCGCAAACACACCGAAAAAGATCGCGGCGACCTCGAAAAAGGGTTTGAACGAAAAACGGTTCTTCTCGTGAACGGACCGCTGCGTGCACCGGTAGGATAGAACGGCGATCACGGCCATCCCGACCAGTTGGAAAAGTTTCGAAGCAAATATCCCGAACGGCTCGCCGAGGATATTGGCGCCGCCAAGGGGGACGATCGCATATCCCGCCGTCAGGATCACCGCGATCGATGCGCCTAAAAAAAGAAGGTTGCGGCGCCCCTCTATCCCGAATCTCTCCGAAACGCGGGGCTCATGAGCAAGGGCCTTGCGCACCGCCGCATCTTCCCTGGCATACCAGTAGCGATCGACACCATAGAAGACCATAAGGAGCGCCGACACCTCTAACGCCCACACCGGCCATAAGCGCAGCGTCCAAAAAAACTCCACCCCTTTCAAAAATCCCAAAAAAAGCGGAGGGTCGCCGAGCGCGGTCAGGAGCCCGGCGCAATTCGAGACCAGAAAAATAAAAAAAATGACGATATGGGCTTTATGGCGGCGCAGGTGATTCGCGCGAAGTAGCGGCCTGATCATAAGGACACTCGCCCCGACCGTGCCGATGATATTGGCAAGGAGGCTGCCGGCAAGAAGGAACAGAACGTTTGTCGCGGGCCTCCCCGCAAACGATCCCCGCACATAAATGCCGCCGGTGATGACAAAAAATGTTCCTATAAAGGCGATGAACGCCAGATAATCGAGGGCAGTCAAGGCAAGTATCTGCCGGTCTTGTATAAGAAAAAAGCATACAATGGGCGCGCCGAAGATCGCCGAAACGATCATCTTGTTCCGGTTCTTTTCCCAGAAACGCGGCGTTAGAAAGGGCAACACCGCCAGCGATACAAGAAAGATCACAAATGGCGCCGTAACAAGCGCTATTGTCCGGGGCCCGATCGACGCGAAATACCCGTTCATGCCATGCACGACTATTTCCCTCCGATGATAAACAGGAAGATCAACGCTATGATTATCCGGTAGACACCGAATACGATAAACGAATATCGCTGGATAAAGGCGATAAACCACTTAACGGCAAAGACCGCCACGACAAACGACGTCATAAACCCTACCGCAAGGGCCAGGTACTGTCCGCGGGAAAAAAGCGCCGCGTTCTTGGAAAGGTCCAGGACCGTTGCCGCAAGCATGGTCGGCACAGCCAGCAAAAACGAGAATTCGACTATCGTCTTCCTCGTCACCCCCAGGGCAAGGCCCCCCATAATGGTCGCGGCAGCCCGGGAGACGCCGGGGATGATCGAGACGGTCTGGACTATACCTATACCAATAGCCTGCGGGTAGGATATCGAGGCGATCGCGTCATGATCCGTTAGGGGCCCCTCCGGCACGCGCGCGCTGCGTTTCCGGTAAACAAGCTCAAAAAGGATTATAACGATGCCGCCGATAAAGAGCGCCCATACCACAATAAAACTGTTGCCCAAAAGGAACTTTTTAACCGCCTGGTAAGCAATAAAACCTATGATACCGGTCGGGATAAATGCAGCCAGGACCTTTTTCAGAACAGCCCGGTCTCTGAGAAGGAGTTTATAATATAACGCGATAACAGCCAGTATGGCGCCGAGCTGAATGATGATCTCGAAGCTTTTGACAAAGTCCGTCTGAGGGACGTTAAAGACACGCGCGGCCAGGATAAGGTGACCTGTCGACGATATCGGCAGGAACTCTGTCAGCCCTTCAACAACCCCGAGAATAACGGCGTGCAGCACGTCCATAATGAAGAGCATTATAACACATCCCGGCCTAAATGTGGAGGCCCCCGGCGCATGCGCCGGGAATCTCTTGACAACGGCGGCCGGCCGTGATAAAATCTGTATTGAGTGAGCGCTCACTCAATACCGGAGGCATCATGAAGGCTTCTAATGTCTTCCAGACACGTAAAAGGATAGTCGATGCGGCTATCGCCGTCGCCGCCAAGGCGGGATTTACCAAGGCGACCACCAAGGAGATCGCACGGCACGCGCGCTGTTCGGAAGGGATTATTTACCACTATTTTAAAAGCAAACACGACCTCTTCCTTGCCGTTATAAAAGAGAATGCCGATGCCTTTTTAGGCCGGCTCAAGGAACACCTCGGTCCCGACGGGCATGCCGTTGAAAAGCTCAAACGGCTGATCGATTTTCATTTTCATTATTTTACCGGCCAGGCCAATATCTTCCAGATACTTTTCGGAAAATCAGGCGATGCGACGGTCCCCTTTTCGTATGTCCTTAAGACGGTCATTGTGCCGTACCAAGGCGCCATCGAAGGCGTCATTAAGGCCGGCATGAACGCCGGCGAGTTCAGGCGCGTAAACGCGGTCATTGCGGCCTCCAGCTTATTAGGCATGATGCAGATCAATATTATAAAATTGCATTTCGGCATCAGGGACACCGACAGTAAAGAGATCAAGGAATCGATAAAAAACATGATCCTTAAAGCGCTCCTTGTTTAAAAAGGCTCGACTATGAATAAATTATTTCTCATCATACTATGCGCGGCATATCTTCTTGTCCCGGCCGCCCCGGACGTATGCGCCTCCTTTGAGTATGCGCTATCGCTCGGCGATGCCGTCGAACTGGCGTTCAAGAACAATAAAGACATACGGATCCGGGAACAGGAGATCGGGGTCGCCCGCGCGAACATACTCGGCTCACAGAGCGCGTTCCTGCCGAAACTGGATGTCGGCGCTAATTATACCTATAATGACAGCGTGCTTACGCTCACAAGCCTTGCCCCGGCCGGGCGAAAAGACCCTCAGATGTTCATCGGCTACAAAAGCGACAATAAGGTCAACGCCCAGGTTACGGAGACCTTTTATAACGGCGGCGCCAATATCACAGGGCTTAAACAGGCAAGGCTGGGCTTGAAAATAGCTTCCGAAAGCCTGCGCGCGGAGAAATTAAGCGTAGAATTCGAGACCAAGCGCCTCTATTACGGCCTTCTCCTGGCCCGCGAGAACGTGCGTATCGCCCGCGACCTGGTCGGCCAGGCCGAGGCTCATTACGCAGACGTCAAAAATAAATATAACCAGGGTACCTCATCGCGGTTTGACCTCCTGCAGTCAAAGGTCCAGGTCGCCAAGGTCTTCCCGGAACTTATCAAGGCGCGCAACCAGGCAAGCCTGATCGAGGCGGATCTGAAGAAACTGCTGGGGATCGATCAGGAGACGCCTTTGGCGGCAACGGACAAACTCGGCTACACGCCGGTAGTGATCCGTGAAAGCGAATTCCTGACACGCGCCTATGCCGAAAGGCCCGAAATAATCTTAAAGACGCTGGGGGTCGATGTCAGCAAATTGTCGATCCGCCTCGCCGAGGCTGATTATCTTCCGAGTATCGACGGAAACTTCGGCTACACCTACCGTTCCGACGATATGGGAAACATGATAAACCCGCGGCATGAGACCTGGAATATCGGCGTAGCCGCGCGTATGACCGTCTTCGACGGATTTTCGACCACCGCAAAGGTCAACGAGGCCAAGGCGCGTTACGGCAGATCCGTCCTTGAAAAAGGCAATATCGTTGACCAAACCGCCGTCGATATCAGGCGCGGATGTCTGGACCTCGAAAAGGCCCTGGCCGTTATACATTCGCAACGATCCAGCATTGTCGAGGCCAAAGAGGCACTCAAGATAGCCGAAATAAGTTATGACAACGGCGAAGGGACGAACCTGGACATCCTCGACGCGCAGATATCGCTGAGCCAGCTTGAACGCAATCTGGCCGAAGCCATATACGATTATTGCATGGCAAAGGCCTTTCTGGACAGGACTATAGGAGGATCTCAATGGATAAACAGAAATTAAAAAAAATAATACCGGCGCTTATTATCGCTCTCGGACTGGCGATCGCCTGGTCATTCCTTGCCAGGACCGGGATCATAGCAAAAGGGAACCATATCGTCAAGGTATCAGGTAACATGGAGACCGACGACGTCCGCATATCCTTCAGGACGAACGGCCAGATCGAGAAACTTTTGACGGACGAAGGGCGAGCGGTCAAGGCAGACGACATCGTCGCTACCCTGAAGACCGATGAGCTGACCAAGATACGCGACGAAGAAGCCGCCCAACTCAAGGCCGCGGAACATGAATACGACCTGGCCAAGATCGACTATGAGAGGGCCGAAAATCTCCTTAAGGCAGGCTCCGTCACCCGGCAGAAGAGGGACGCCGCCAAAACGAAACACGATTCCTCAAGCGCGCGGGTTAACCAGCTGCGCGCCTCGCTGGAGCTTGCCCTGACGCGGCTGGGGTTCGCCGAGCTCCGTTCCCCGCTCAACGGTTTTATCCTGGTAAAAAGCGCCCGGGAAGGCGAGGTCGTCGGAGCGGGCCAAACCATTTTCACCGCAACGGACTTAAGCGACATCTGGGTAACCGCTTATATCAACGAGACCGACCTTGCCCGGGTCAAGCTGAACCAGGAGGCCGACATCGTGACCGACACGTATCCGGGCAAAAAATACAAGGGCAGGGTCTCGTTCATATCCCAGGAAGCCGAGTTCACGCCCAAACAGATCCAGACGACCGAAGAGCGCGTGAAGCTCGTCTACCGGGTAAAGATACAGGCCGACAATTCATCGCTCGATTTGAAGCCGGGCATGCCGGCGGATGCCTATATACACATGCCAGGGTCATAGGAACGAAGAGATTGCGCCGTGTAGTAAGGCGGCTGGGGGCGGGTATTCGAGCGGCTTAAAAAATCGCGCAATACAAACGCCCCATAAAGCTTATGATCATTTTTGAACAATGTGCGATTTTTCAGCAGCGAATTTGGGTGGCGTTACCCAAATTCGCGTAGCGAGAATAGCCGCCCCCAGCCGCCGGCACAACAAGAGTACTATCTATGATAACCATAAAGACCGACAGCCTGACAAAAAAATTCGGCGCCGTGACCGCCCTCGACAACCTCTCGCTCGAAATCGAAGAAGGCCAGATATTCGGCCTGGTCGGCCCCGACGGCGCCGGCAAGACCACCACCATGCGTCTCCTGACCGGTATCCTGGAACCGACCTCCGGCGACGGCTGGGTCGCCGGGAAGAGTATCGTCACCGAGCCCGAGGCCCTGAAAAAAGATATCGCCTATATGGCCCAGCGGTTCGGCCTTTACGAAGACCTGACGGTCATGGAAAACATCGATTTCTACGCCGCGATCTACGGCGTCAATATCCGTCGGCAAAAAGAGCACATCGCCAGGCTTTTTGATTTCAGCGGGCTGGAGCCGTTCAAGGACAGGCTGGCCGGCAAGCTTTCCGGCGGCATGAAACAAAAGCTCGGGCTTATCTGTTCGCTCATACATACGCCGAAAGTTCTTTTTCTCGATGAGCCGACCAACGGCGTCGACCCGCTTTCGCGGCGCGATTTCTGGCAGATATTGTATCAGCTCCTTAAGGACAAGGTGACGATCCTCTTCTCCACGTCGTATCTCGACGAGGCCGAGCGATGCAAAAAGGTCGGCCTGATCCATAAAGGAAAACTCCTTGAATGCGATGAGCCCCGAACCATAAAAGAGGGCCGGAACGCACAAACACTCGAAGAGGCATTCATAAAGATCATCAATGAACAACGATAGCGCTACGGACAGGAACCGCTTCGCGGTAACGGTCAACAACCTTGAGAAAAAATTCGGCTCCTTTACGGCAGTCGCCCGCATCAGTTTTGCCGTGCGGCAGGGCGAGATATTCGGTTTTCTGGGCCCTAACGGCGCCGGTAAATCGACCACGATCCGGATGCTCTCGGGCATCATCGCGCCCACCGCCGGCAGCGGCTCGGTCGGCGGATTCGACATCATCCGCGAGCAGGACTCCATAAAACAGAACATCGGTTATATGTCCCAGAAATTTTCCCTCTACGAAGACCTGACCGTCGAGGAAAATATCGATTTTTACAGCGGTATCTACCGGATACCCCGCGGAAAAAAAGCGCAGCGCAAAGAATGGGTCCTCACCATGGCCAAACTCGAAGAGTTAAGGGGCCACAGGACCAGCGTCCTCTCCGGCGGATGGAAACAGCGACTTGCCCTCGGCTGCGCCATCATCCATGAACCGGGCATCGTATTTCTCGACGAGCCGACCTCGGGCGTTGACCCTATCGCGCGCCAGAACTTCTGGTCGATCATTAAGGGCATGGCAAAAGAAGGCGTCACGGTTTTTGTCACGACACATTATATGGATGAGGCCGAGAATTGCGACCGGCTGGCGCTCATTTATAAAGGCGCCATCATAGCCATCGGCTCTCCTTCCGAGCTGAAAACCAATTTTATGAAAGAAGACGTGCTGAAGATCTCGGTGAGCGAACCCGAAGAGTGGATCGCGCCGCTTATGAAAGTCCCCGGGGTACGCGAAGCCGCCCTTTTCGGGACCGCGATCCATGCCATCGTAGCGGATAGCGCCCGCGCGATCCCGTCGATCCGGGAACTCTTGGGGAAGGCCTCAAACGCCTCTGTCAGGCCCATAGCGCCGTCGCTTGAGGATGTCTTCGTGTCGCTCATCGAAACGTATGATAAGAATACCGGAGTCATGGCCCCATGAAGCTTTTGAGAGTCAAGGCACTGGCCAAAAAAGAATTCATCCAGAT
>JAQURW010000040.1 GCA_028715425.1 Candidatus Omnitrophota bacterium | reverse complement strand
GCCGGACGGGCGCGTTTTCAGAGTGTCCCGAACCTGGTCCTGTATGACGGCACGCAGGGCGGCATAATCGCTACGGCGGAAAAGCCGTTTTTCTCATACGGAGAAACCGGCGGATTCGATTATATGGAGGACGTCCCTTTCACTGTTCCCGACGTAACGCATAATAAATGCTATCGCAATTATAAGAGCGCGGACCCGCTGCCCATACCGTATAACCGTGTGGGCCGGAATATGCTGCGGATCCGGGTCTCTGACCGGTGCAAGGGGAAATGCGTCTTCTGTGTCGTGCCGAGGCAGAAACTGGTAGCCGATAGTGTGGGAACGGTTATCGACATTATCAAGACGCATCGCGGGGACATCGACAGCATACATTTTGAGGACCCGGATCTTCTGAACGACCGTGATTACCTGGTAGGCCTGTGCAATGCCCTCATAGAGAACGGGCTGGACAATTTGCCGAAACACTGTAACGCGGTAGCGAATGAAGTCGACCCCGATATCCTCCGACTGCTGGCAAAGGCCGGTTTTACGCTGATATCGTACGGCATTGAGACTTTCGACGACGGGATACTGAATAAGCTCGATAAGGGGACGACTGCCGGGCAGAATGAGAATGCCATACGCTGGACACTGGAGGCCGGCATGAAGCCCGGCATGAATGCTATTTTGGTCTCGCCCTGGGCTACAAAAGAGACGATACTTCATGATATCGACCGGTACCTGTATTATATCGAGCGGGGGGCACATATCGGTTGCGGCCTCTATTTAAGGGTCAATTTCGAGAGCAAACGTTTTTTTAAAAAGTATCCGGATCTTGTTGAGTACCGCGAAATATATTTTCCGGGTATGAAGTCGCCGTTACGTTATCCGTGGATCGGCAAGATACTTGATGACGAGGCCAGGGAATTCAGCCCGAAGGTCGAGGAACTGGTGCGAGCCTACAAGAAGGAACTTTCCGTTCCCAAGGTATGCCGCGAATCGATAGCCATCGAATCGCTTCTCATCTTTAAGGCGATATACGCCCTGACCGGTCAGCCGAAAGAAAAACTGGACAGGATCGACCGCCTTATTAAGGACATAGCCCGTAAAGAGATAGCGACATTAACGCCGCTGGTTATTCAGGATGGACGGTCCAGAGCCGACGAAACAGAAAAACAGATCAGAGAGACTAAGACGGCCGGGCAAGGGACCATGGAAAGTGACGCTGCCATGACGGGAAGGCGCCAGGCGATGCACCGGCTTAACAGAGAGTTAAGCGCGTACTTAAGAGAAAACAGGGGTTTTATCCCGTTTGCCGAACGGGAAATACTTTTAAACCTTATCCGCCGGGCAAAAACACTCTCACGGGAAAATCCCCTGTATCACGCTCCTTCTTCGCCCGGGATCATCGTGGCCAAAAGGGGATGCGCGTTCAGTTTTTTTCAGGGAGACGAGAAATTCAATTTATTATCGCTGAATAAAGATCCGTTCTTTACCCACCCGTATCAGATAACCGTATCGATTACGCCTCCCGGCGCCGAACAGGAGATACACGGCCATTCTTTTACGGATGAGCTGACGGTATCGTTGGGGACGTCGCTGAACTATTCGTTATTCAGGAACGAGAACGGCGTTATGGTAAAGAAAAGAAGCGGGGCCCTCAAACGTTTCGACGGGATATTATTCGGCGCGGATACGCCGCATGCTATCAGTAACACTGGCACGGCCGAATGCAAAAATGTGACCGTAAAATACGGGGCCGGTGTGCTGGATAGATGGTCGCTTAAGGAAAAGGCCGACTGGTCAAAGACGACATACGAGGGGGATGTCATTTCTCCCCTGATGGAGACAAAAGGCGCCGCGCGCGTCTATTCATTCAAAAAAGGGAAGGTATGGTACCGGATCGTGGTCATTCCGGCGGGAAGCGAGTTTAGGGTTCCGTTGGGGCAGGGGGAAGAGAAGGGATACGTCGTTATTGACGGGGATATCGAGGCACAGGATGAAAAGGCGCCCGATGTCGTCTGTAAAGCCTCCCAAGAGGATAGTATCTATTTTAATCCCGGCGACGCTTCCGTAAAGACCATAATGAACCGGTCAGGACGGGAAGCGGTCTTATTCGGCGTCGATCTGGAGCCTGATAGAGCGCCGGCGATTACGGTCCCTTCCGGGGTGGGCAAAGATACCCTTTTAATAGCAAAGAATTGCCGGGGACCCGTCAAGGATCATATAAACGGGGTATTACAAGAAAATGGGATCGATCTTTTCGATCTTTCAATACCGGGACAGGCAGAGGGGGATTATACCGCTTTGGCAGAAGCAGCGGCCGGGTTTGTCTCAGAAGGCAGATTTAAACGCGCTGTCCTGATCGGCGATTCGGACGATGCCGCCATGGGGATGTCGATAGTCGCCAATAAATTTAACGGTGTCCGGGCTGCCCTGTGCCGGACCAGGGAGCAGGCGGAATTGGCCAAGCGGCATAATGATGCGAACATACTGATCCTTACCGCCGCTGACAGCGCCGAATTGCCGGCATCGCTTATCAATAGTTGGCTGTCCGCGGTTTTCGAGGACGGTAAACATTTACGAAGGGTCCGTAAAATACGCGGGATCGAGAAGGCGGTCGATTTTGGATCGGCAAGGGAAGGGGCTGCGAGACGGCCGTCGGTGTGGCATGCAAGGAAGATCGTTCCGATCGCATCCGATCACGGCGGGTATGCGTTGAAGGAAAAGGTGAAACAGATACTGGCCGGCATGGGATATGAACCGCAGGACCTCGGTCCCCGGGACACGGCTGCATGCGATTATCCGGACTACGGCACGTCGGTGGCAGAACAGGTCTCCTACGGCGATTTTAAGAGAGGCATTCTCATATGCAATACCGGGATAGGGATGTCTATCGCGGCAAATAAATTTCCCGAAGTCCGTGCGGCGTTATGTTCTACGCCCGGTCAGGCCGAAGCGTCGCGTGCCGGCCTGGACGCCAACATACTGGTCATGGGGCAACGATATACCGGTGACGCGGACCTTGTTTCCCTGCTGAAGGCATTTTTAGATACGGAATATGATCCGAACAGGCTGACGAACCTGAGAAATAACGGGGCTTTGGCAGAGATCGAGAAAGAAAAAAGGCTTGCCGCGGCGGTAAGGGGCCAGGAAGAGACTTTTAAAGGGATATTGAGCCCGGATCTGGCCATGAGCGATCTGGACTACACCCTCTTTTTAAACGACGATGAACCCGGTCTGGCGGAAAAGATACGCGCTCACGGGGAAAAGGCCATTGCCATGAAACTGGCGAGCGTTTCCATATATCCGCAGCATATCAAATATCTGCCGGTGAAGGAGATGCAGGACGCCGGTATCCGCATCGGAGGCGTCGCGGGTTTTCCGTCGGGTCTTCATAAACAGGGCCTTGAGAAATCCGTCAGGGATGTCGGTGTGATCATGGAATCGGGCGGCGACGAAGTCGACGTGGTCATGGATTTTGAGTCGATACTCGAAGGCCGTCCGGCACGCGCAGAGGAGGGGCTTAAGGCTTTTACGGAAGCCGTAGGTCAACTTCAGGCACGGCTCGGGAAGACCATACGCATAAAGACCATTTTGGAAACCTGTGTCCTGGATGACGAAGAAAAGATCAGGCAGGCCGCGCGGATCGCCCTGAAATATTCCGATATGATAAAGATGGTGACCGGTTTCCCGCAGGAACGGTTAAAGGACAAGCCGAATGACGGCGATTTAAGAGCGGCCCGGATAATGCTGGAAGAGATAAAGAGATACCACGAAAAAACCGGGATACTTAAAGGTATGAAAGTAACGGGCGGGATCCGTTATTGGAATGACCGGCGCCTGCCCGATCGGTCAGCGCGCGCGTATTACGAACTGACGGAAAGGGTTTTCGGCGCCGAACTTGCCTATGATTATCTGGTCAACCACGATCTTTTCAGGATCGGCGGGAAGGGCAGCCTTGAGAATTTTATCGCCGCAAAAAAGGATATCGTGCGTATCGTCAAGGTGAAAGAGAACAAGGTGGAAAAACCCGGATACGATGAGATCAAGTCCGCCATAAGGAGGTCCATGGGGGCGGACGGTATTTCCGCGTTTATCGCTCCGGGCGACAGGATACTTATAAAACCCAATATCGGCTCTACCGAAGCCGATGTGAACGCCGGAGGGTTTGTCACCAATCCTATGGTCGTGAGGGCCATGATCGATATGCTGCTCGAGAACGGTATCCGGCCCGAACAGATCACTATCGGCGAAGGGACCCTTCAGGGGCAGGATACGATGCATAATTTCAAGGAATTGGGTTATGACACGATGGGTGTGCGGTTAGTCGATCTGGATACCGCCGAGACCAGGGAGGTCGAGATCCCCGGCGGCAAGGCGAAGAAATCGATACGGCTGCCGGTTGTCCTCTTGGAGAGCGATGTCATAATCAACATGCCTGTTTTAAAGACCAACCGGTATACCGGGATCAGCGTTGCCATGAAAAACATGAAGGGCGTGATCAGTAAGGCAATTAAAGCGAGTTTTCACGGGCATTATCTCAATCAGTCCATCGTGGATTTAAATAAAGCCGTAAGTCAAAAACGCATGCTGGTGGTCGTTGATGCGATCATGGGGCAGGAAGGGTACGGCCCGTTCGGGGGGAGCCCCAAGCCCATGAATCTTATAATATCCGGGACTAACCCTGCCCTTACTGACTGGGCATGCGCCAAAATAATGGGTTTTGATCCCGGTTCGATAAAGACATTAACTCTTGCCGAAGAGGACGGATTAGCGGATTACGGCAGGATCGATGTGGAAGGCGCTGCGATAGAGGAAGTACAGTCGGCCTTTGACCCGTCGCCGACATATCGGGAGATGGTAAAGATGGAGGGATTTGAGGTCTATGACCAAAAGGCGTGTTCCGCGTGCACGGGCAACCTTACGAGATTTATAAAAAAAGACAGGGCTGTCTTTGACGGGATCATAGACATTTTGAGGAAAAACGGCGAAACAGAGATCAATTTCGTTTTAGGGCCGGCCGTCGACATCCCTGCGCACGGTTTTAATATTCTGCTCGGGCATTGTGCGGGCAGACACAAGGAAAACGGCCTTTGTTTTTTCGGATGTCCCGTGTTGCTCGGGGACGTCGGCGTCGTGACGGAATATCTGCAATACCTCTATGACGCCGGATTTACGCGAAAAGAAATATACCGGTTCTTTAACCGGCGAACGGAACTGAACCGGGCTAAAACCGGCAATAGGGATCTCCGCGATATTTTAACGGATGCGCTCATCGAGGCATTCCGGGAAAAATTACAGTCGGTCCGGTACGCGTATCTGGGTAAGGACGGCGCAAGCTGCGACCTTGGGGCGGTGACCTCGCCCCTGATCCGCGGTATAACGCGGGCTGTTTTTATGAGGGTATTGAAAGAGGCCGGCCTCGAACAGCAAGCGGATAGTTTTGCGGTCGCGTATTACGGAAGCATCGCGAATCGCAGCTACATAAACGGATCGGACGTCGACCTGGGTTTGTTCGCCGATGACAGCATCCCTTCCGCTACGTATGCCATGGTCCTGGCACGATTTATAAGAAGCATGAAGGGGCACGGGTTTCCGCAGATCCATTTTCTTTCTCAAGGCATGTTGAACGATTATATCCGTAAAAAGAACATCCCCTCCTTGATCGAGCGCTCGATCTTAGAAGAATTGGATTTCGGTTTCGGTAATCGGGACCTCTTCAAGGAACAAATAGAGTCCCTGAGGCATTGCGTTAAAGCGGATATGGAAGAGAGCTTAATAGAGTTCGTGTTCGATATGATCCGGCAGAAACATGCCCTTCCGCCGTCCGGCTCATCCTCGATGTTGGACCTTAAACGCGCGGAAGGGGCCTTGAGGGATATCGGCAGGATCAAATGGCTGGCTGAAGTTTTACGCGCGATCAGAAAAGAGGACGCGCCGCTTGAGGATGTGATGCGGTCGGTCTATAACGAAGAAGAGCTGGAATCGATGCGGGCGGCGAAAAGGTTGTATGATGTGGTGCGTAATGAGCAGCACGCTATCGGCTATGACGATGCGGATGCGGCTACCGTGATCCGTCTGATCGCCGAGCGTATCCCGTGGGCGGGTACCGATAAAGAGCTTACCGGAAAACTACAGGGCGCGCAAGACCTGATCATAATACTTTTGCGGAAAATGCACAGCGCGATCATGGCGGAGATCAGGAACCGGGACCCTCCGTGGTACGGATCATTTAACCGCCTTTACGATATCGACCGCTACCTCCCGAAGGGAATGGCTGATGTGCCGGCGGGCGAATTTATCACGCGGCCTTCGTTATGTATGCTTGTCGCCCGCCTATGCGAAGACCAAAAAATCATAACCGATATCTTTGAACATTATAAGGATACGCCGAATTGGGGTATCCTCTTCTGCCTGGCGATGAACGAAGCAACGCCGGCGAACCTCCTGTCGTATTTAAGCGGATTGACGGGCACGGAATATGATGATGTCAGGCTTATGGCGGCGCGGAATAAAAATACCGAGGACCGGGTCCTGTTCGATCTGTTGAACGACGGCTATGATGATGTCATTCGGGCGGCGGCGATGGCGCTGACCGCGCGGTTTGACGGGTTTAAGCAGGTGGCCGGTTTTTACGGGAGCGCGGCCGGGGTGATGATACAGGACCGGATGAAGCGGGAGAATGAGCACGATTATCAAAGAGCCGTTGCCGACGAGGCCGACAGCTTATGGGCGGTCAAAAGACTTGCGGCGATATTGAATATCGATTCGTCCGGTCGCGATATCGATGAGTTAAAACGAAAGACCGCGAACGCGGTTTACGATGCCGGCGAAGGGGTGGATGAGAGAAAGACCGGTAATGTTACCCCCGACTACATACCCGGGGCATGCGTTATGGGGGCGCTTTTGGAGAACGGCAAAACAGAGAACGGCCTCTTCAAGATGATCGTCAAGGATAAGATCGATTTTGCGCGGAACGTGATGGCCGAAGAGTTACGAGGGCAGGTGCCGGCCGAGGAGCTTGGGGAGTTCCTCGCCCTCTACCAGGGGCTTTTGAGTTTGATGTACCGGGGAGGGGAAAAGGATATAGACGCAAGGACCCACGACGAACTTTTGAACGCCATGTCACGCCTCGGGCGCCTTTATTTCAGATCGAAAGGAAGAGAGGTCGCGTTTTTTGCGGAAAGGAACAGGCGATTGAACGATTTCGGCTGTAAACTTGCCGATACCTATGGTATGTCCGTCGAACACGCGAACAAGACGTTCAGGGAAAAGGTAAAAGGCCTTCTGGCATTAAAGATCACGGCTAATTTGCTGGATGTTTTTACGGTCGAAAACTATCGGAAATTTATGGAGGGGAACGCCGATGAATACGCGAAGGAATTGAGCGCGGAGGCCGCAAAGCCCTTTGCCATCGACCGGTTCGACGAATTCTACAACCGGGTTGTGGAAGGGGCCGATAGTATCGAGTGGGACCTGGACAATAACGGAGAGACGGTACTGAGCCTTTATCTGATACAAACGATAGTCGACCGGTGGGATTCCCTGGGAAATACTGATAAAAAGATATATATCGTCCCGAAATCGGTCGAGAGCATCAATGACGCGACATACGACGATGTCATGGGGATCCTGGAACGTGCGCCTTTCGGAAACCTGCGCCGCGCCGTGAAAGAAGGCAGGGTCGTTGTGTTTCGTGACGGACCCCGGGGGCTGGGGACGGACTATACCGGCATGACTGCAGGGCAGCACGGCCTTCTGGAGGAGATCATTTCCCGTAAAGGAGTGATCGTTAAGGAAGGGAAATCCAATCTCCTTACGATCCCCCGCGGGAGGCGGTTGCCGGATATGTTCTGTCTCGTTCCTGCGAGCGGGCCGGTAATGAAATCGATTATCGGCGCGTTCAACAGGGATTATTACGGTAGGGCGCCGAAGGCCATCATATATATTCCCGCCGATATTTCCGCAGGAGATATTTCTCCGTTGACCGGAAGGCACCCCACCTTAAAAAAGAATTATAAGGATTTTGACAGGGGGCTTTCTATGCTCGAGAGAGCCGGTTCGTATATTAACGACCGTTCCGTGGCGATGCGCCTGGTCAAGACGGCAATGGCCGCAAAAAAAATGGATTTCAACGAAGCGGCTGCCCGGGTGTGCGAAGACCTGGAGGCATTCGCACAAAAGATCGGCATAATGTTGCCGTATGACGCAGGGGCCAAGGCGGGATGGGCCGATTTCCGCTGTTATTCGAATAACTCGGCCGGCACGTTATCGCCGGCAGAACTGGTGGTCGCCGCGAAAATGCTCGGTTTGGCCGATATAGCCCTGTGCGACCTGCACACCATAAGCGGATTGAAGGAATTTGCAGCCGCCGGCAAAGAATGGGGGGTTCAGGTCACACCGGGCATAGAATTCCTGACGGAAGATGGCGTCTCGATCGCGGGTTACGGGATCGACCCGGATGATACGCTCCTCGGCATGAGGCTGGACGGGATACGGTCGCGCCGCGAGATGCCTGACGGACGCGAAGCCCTCCTTTCGATAACAATGGCCGGGGGACAGCCGGTTTTCGCAAAGGCCGATGATTTTCTTAAGGGAAAAGAAGACGAAGGGCTGCGAAGCGGATTATCGCAGGAGGCGGCAAGGCTCGAGGCCAGGTCTAGTTTCGAAAAGGCGTTACGCTCATATATCGTATACGGCCTTGCCGGTATAGAACTTAATTATTCGACGTGCCGGCCTGAGGACGCGGAATATATAAACACTGTTGCCGAAACGTTAAACCTCAGGACGTACAGCGGATCGGGATTTGACGGCACCGCCGGGACAGCCTTGTATCTCGGCGCGGCGGATCCGGCAATGCATGCGATCTTGAGATCAATGGGGATATCCGCCGTCAGGGATAAAGGCTCTCTTTTAGGCAGCGTCGATCTGCATTGTTATACGGATCGCAGCATCGGCCGTTTTTCGCCGCGCACGGTCGTACGCGCTGCCGCGTTTCTCGGACTTAAGGCCATAGCCGTTACCGACCGCGATTCGATAGACGGTATTGCCGAGGCGGTTCAGGCAGGCCTGGAGTACGGCATCGACGTTGTCCCGGGTATTGAGCTTCAGGCGGAGATCGGCAGCGAGGCCGTATGCCTCATCGGGTATGGCATGGACTGGGAAGACAGATCGTTCCGGTCACGGTTGAGCCTGATAAAGCGGGCGCCGCGCCGCACTGTTTCCGATGCCGTCAAGTTGATCCACGACTTCGGCGGAAAGGTTATGCTGGCAAGGCCGGGCATGCTGGCGGATGCGATACGGGAGAAAACCGCTTTGGGAGAAGAAGAGGCATGCGACAGGGCGGCAAAGTTGATCACGAAACATTTCTTTCCCGTCGGGTTGGACGGGATCGAAGCGACGTATGCGGCTCATTCGCCTTATCAGAACGAATATTTCAAACAGTGGGCATGGAAACACGGGATCGCCCTGACCGGGGGAAGCGGTTTTGCCGATTTCGAAAAGGACGGTGTCAGCCTGGGGGCGGGGAACACCCCGGCTGCATATTATTTCAAATATTGCCTCGGCATGGATTTTATGTTCGACAAAGATATCGATATGCCGAACGTGCTCGATGTCATGAGCGTCGAGGAAAAGATCGCTTTTATCCTGGCGCCCCAGGCCACGATGTATATCCCGACGCCCGAAGGTGAACGCCTGTTCGGGAAATACGGCCGTTCGGGCGGCAGGATCAACGCGCGGGAAGTCGAGGAAACGGGGATCCGCCACGAGATGTTAAAAAGGCTCTTTGCCTTTAACCGGTTCCCGATATTGGTGAATCTGAACCAGGAAGGCGGCCGGCTCAACAGTTTCATGATCCATCCCTTTACCCTTTTTGCGGGCAATATGGCATTGAATGCCATAGCGGACACGGACAAGAAAAAGAAACTTGCGTATGAGGTGGGCAAGGCTATTGCCCTGGAGATCCGCTCGTTCGGATTCTCATGGAATTTTGCGCCGGTCCTGGATGTCTTTTATTCCTTCGCCAACCCGTCGCTGGGCACGAAGGCGTTCGGGGGAGATGCCGGGGAGAACATGACCCTCAGCGCGGAGTTCATCCGCGGTATGCAGGAAAACGGCGTTCTGGCGACCGCGAAACATTTTCCCGGATACGGCAGGCTTACCAGCGATCCGCATAACGTGCTGCCGGTTGTCGACGAGGTTGCCGACGGCGATCTGGCGGTATTTAAGGGCGTGATCGAGTCCGGCGCCGGGTCGATGATGCCCGGCCATATGATCGCCCTGAATCTCGATCCGGATAATAATGTCACCTTTTCTGAAAAGATCCTTCGGGGGATTTTAAGAGGGACCCTGGGATTTAGAGGGCTTCTTGTCAGCGATTCGATGCGTATGGGAGCTGTTGCAGGTGAACTCCCGCTTGAGGACGGCGCGATCAAAGCGGTCAATGCGGGTATGGATATGATCCTCATGAATTGCCATTTTGCCAGGGCGCGCAGCGACCTCTATGGCGTACAGGAGGAAAATGATACCGCTCTGGAAGAGGATACGCCGGTCTTTAACGCCCTGGTGAATGCCGTCAGGGACGGCCGCATTCCGCTCAAGCGGATCGACGACGCCGTCGCCAGGATCTTCGAGGCGATGCGCCGCTACGGGATCAAGGATATCGATACCTGCCGCAGGCTGGAGGAGAACATCGATTTCGGACGGCATCGGCAGGTGTCGCAGGAGTTGTCGGATCTGTCCGTCACCCTTCTTAAGAACGAAGGCGATATACTGCCGGTCAACGCGGCGCCTGATGACCGGATCACAGTCGTTACCATGAGGCGCGACAGGCCGTCTACCGCCGAATCGGCATGGGATTCGGGCTATTCGCTCCTGGAGCCGTTCCGCGCTTTACATCAGAACACCGTAGGCTTTGATAGCGCGGGTATCGAGGATGTCTCTCCCGAAGACTGGGAAAAGATCGACGGATCGAAATATGTCGTTGTCGGTATTTATCTCGCCTATCTGCCGTCAAAGGACGGCGCCTTCAAGCAGAAGGAATTCGTCGACGAATTGATACGGCGGGGCAAACAACCGATTGTTATCGCCATGGGGGCGCCGTATGATATCGTCAAGTTCCCCGACGTTGATGCGTTCCTGTGTGTCTATAATGTGAACCCGACCGCGCTGAATGCGGCAGCCAAGGCCGTATTCGGCCACGTGAAACCGCAGGGTAAACTTCCGGTAGAGATCGACGATACGTTTAAAAAAGGATTCGGATTGACGACCGGGGCCGTGCGCGAAAAAAAAGACGGCGATAAGAAGATCGCCATCGCCATGATCGCCCTTTCCGCGCCGGAATTTCCCTCGATGAACCAATCGTGCGCGGTAAGCGTGCTTTCGGGCGACCTGAAACATCAATTCGGCGAAGGGGTCTCGGTGGATATCCTGGATATGTACACCGACCACAGCCTGACCGCCGAAAATATCGCAGAAAGGATCATTGAAACGCGGCCGGACGTCATGGCTTTTTCGGTGCCTTTTTACACCTTCGACCGGGCGAAGGAGATAATAAGGATCGTCAAGGAACGGCTGGGGCCGCGCGATATGCCGATGGTCGTCCTGGGGAAAAGCGTCCCGAACTATTCGGCCGACCTTGTGCTTAAGGACCACCTTCCCGAAGCCATTATGGCGACAGGCGAGGGCGAAGTGGCGCTTCGCGGCATCGTGGAATATCTGCAGGGGAAAAAAAGATCGCTGGAAGAAGTGGCGAACATAGTTTTTATGAAAGACGGCAAGCCGTTTAATAACGGCCGGACAATGCTGGATTTAAGGACGAGCGGGATCCCCGATATGAGCTATCTTGAGACCGTGCCCCTTGAAAAGCGTAAAACGTTCCCGGTCGCGCTGGAGTCAAGCAGGGGCTGCCCGTGGGGGCGCTGCAGTATGTGCGCCGTCAGCGATCTTTTAGGCTGGCCGACCCAGCCGTACCGATGGAGAAGTTTTCCGTTGGAGCGTGTCTTTAACCAGCTGGACCATGTCCTGGGGTTGGGGTACCGGAACATAGGCTTTATCGACGAGGAATTCGTCGGGCCGGGCATGGAAGGCGTACGCCATATGAGGCAAATAGCGGAATGGCTGCTGGCGCGCCCTGAAAAGGATATAAGTTTCATGTTCTCGTGCAGGGTCGATTCGGTCGTCAATCCCGCGGATACGCCGGAAGAACAAAAAGAGCGGGATGAGGCGTTTCTCCTTATGAAAAAAGCCGGCCTTAAGAAAATATTCGTCGGTATCGAATGCGGTTCGCAAGAACAGCTCGACCGGTTCAACAAGGGGATCAAGGTCGCAAACAGCGAAGCGGTCATTCCTTATATCAGGGAAAAACTCAGGATCGATATCGAGGTGGGCTTTATCATGTTCGACCCGCTGATGAAGTTCGAATCCATCGCAGAAAGCGTCGCATTTATCCGCCGGACAGGGATCGCCAGGCATATTTCCAATATTTTTAAAGAAACAAGGGTCTATATCGGCACTACGATGGCGACAACGACCCGCAGGGACCATCCGGGACTGATATCGCCCGTCTATGATATCAATACCGGGGAATACGAGGTTGAATATCTCGATCCTCGGGTAAAGAAACTCAAGGACGTTATCACGCGGTGGCAGAACGAAGGGTACGATCTTTGGTACAGCTTAAAATCCGTTACCAGGATCGTCCTGGCAAGCGAAGAGAGGAACAGCTATCTTTTCAGCGCGATGGACGGCCTGCGGGAATTGGATCTCGATACGATCGAGTCGTTATTGGCGATTTTCAAAGACGGTATCCCGCCGGATGAGAAGATAGCGGATGTGCTTACGTCGAAAAGGCTGGAACGCGACAGGATCATACATGCGTTAAGCGATTTTCTCCGTGATACCATGATCGATCTGAAGGCCAGAAATATGCTTTTGGCCGGCATCAGCACCTACGAATCCCGCGCGGCCGGTGCGACATCTTCTGCCCGGCCGAAGAATACCGGCGACGAGATCGTATATTATTTAATGAAAGGCAGCTACGACGATATCCGAAGGGCATTCGCCCTCTACCGATATTATTATCAGGGATCGCAAATTCCCGGGGATTATTCAAAGGGTCCGCCTCTTCCGGATTACGTCCTGAACATGATCATGCTCACGGCTAACGCCGAACGCGACGCTGTCTTGAGAGCCGACTGGCGGTCGTTTATATCAAAGGTAACGCCGGTAAAAATTGCCCTGGATCGGGACGGGCTGGAAGGGATACGGCGTTTTATGGAGGCGCCGGACGACGGGGCCCGGGAGGCCGCAGCAGAAAAGTCTGCCCAGGAATTGCTGGATCGGATATTGTCGCCGCTGGGAGATGACGAAGACCGCTCCTTAACGGTCAGGACCGGCCCGAATACCGGTGATCTGCCGGAAGCCGTTGTATGGACGCGGCCGCGGGGGACTTTTAACCGCGAATTGCTCCGGGAGGTTATGAAAAGGCTCGATTATTTCGGATATGAGATCGTAAAGGTGCGGGTCTTCGGGGGCGGGTACCTTCGCAGTACGGGCCTTATACGCAGGAATGCCATTCGATTGTTTTTTGATCTGGACGAAAACGGGCGCGTGAAATTGACCGGCGATGATAAAAGACAGCTCGAAAAGCTTTACGGCCGTCCGGATTTCGCGGCGCAATTCGGGATGCCTGCCGCGCAATGCAAGATCTATACCCCGATGGACCTCTTGGATCGGTTTTCAATGACGGCCGCCCAGATCGAAACGCTGTGGAACGCCGGGCATTCGGACGAACTCAGGCCCGGCAGGAGGGTTTGCCCGATGAGCCATGCCGCCGTTAATAACGGGGAGGCGTTTTTCCTGATGAACGGTTATGCAACGGGGTATTTTACCCGTTTCGAGGAACCCGATAACAGGATGGCGGCGTTTTTTGTGAGGGCAAAAGGTTCGCATTACGCGAGCGAAAAAAGGCTCAGTGTCGAATTTAAAGGCCGGACCGACCCGAAAAAGGCCCTCCCCGGCAGCGTGCGGCGCGATGCCTTCGAAAAGCTCGTGCGGGTAAACGGCGAAGTAAGCGCGATCCAGAATGTCATTCATTCTACCGACGGCGACCTGGTGTCGGTGCATGATGCCCTCGATTTTTTAAATATTGCTATTGAAGAAACGTCGTTCGGCCGTATGCTGATCAGGGCCGGGTATACTGTCGATGAGATACGAATGCTTCTGGCCAATCCTGCGGCCAGTGTCGGCGATAAACAATACCGGCTTTTTGACCTGACAAAGGAACAGAGCCAGAGCGCGTCGCTTGAGATCATACGGAGGTATTTCCCGCCTGCAGGCAAGGCCCTCCCCGAAGAAGACACCCGGACCGGCCGCCGGACCGTCGTAGGAAAGATGACGGTGGCAGGACAGGATATCGAGGTCATAGAAGAAGAGACCGTCGATACGGATCTGATAAAGCCTCCGGTGGTCATCGCGCGAAATGAAAATGACAGGCACGAGATCGAATCTACAGCCGAAACGGCCCTGCGGAGCGGGACCGTGGGCCTCATCACCGTGGCCGGCGGCATGTCGTCGCGGGCTGAC
>JAQURW010000039.1 GCA_028715425.1 Candidatus Omnitrophota bacterium | reverse complement strand
GATACCCGTTCCGCCGGCCACAAGAAAGGTCACGCCGAAAACACCTGCCATGAGGATGTTAGCCGCAGGACCGGCCGCTTTAACAAAACGATAGTGCATATCGGTCAGGCGGTCTTCATCGTCGATATCAAGCTTTTTTGCCATACCGAATCCGGCAAGGATCGGAAGTAAAAATGTCTCTATGAGGTCCATATGCCGAAGGGGATTCAAGGTCAGGCGTCCGTTCCTGCGGGGGGTTTCATCGCCGAATTTATCGGTAAGCCAGGCATGGCCAAAGTCATGCACGGTCACGGTAACGGTATAAACGATCGAAAAGGCAAATAAACCGGCTGCGAATTTCGGCGCAAAGACAGCAAGGCCGATGAGGATCCCTCCCGCCAGCGCGACTTTCGCGGTGGTTTTCACGACATTAATTGCGGTCATGTCGGCGTGGTCTGGTTTTTTCTCCGGTGGGGTAGGGGTTTCGGCGGGTTTTTTTGTATCGGGTTGCACTGTAGGGGCGGGTTCTAAACCCGCCCTGCCATGCGTTAAGGCAGGTTTGGAACTTTGTGGCCATGCGCCGGGTGTTTTGGGGCGTTGTATCAGGGACCGCGTCTGGCCATCGCCATATTCTATCTTCTCTTTATGCCGGACCGGATCAAACGGCTCATGTGAAATAATAAGGTCGTGTTTTTCAGAAGGAATAACGATATTGTCGCCGTCAAACGATAAAGCAGCATAATTATAGCCCGCTACCGTATGCGTATCCGCGGGATCCAAAAGCTGTTTGACCAGCGCAATACTCTGTTCTCGCGTAAGCCCTTTATCCTGCGCCGTCGCCAGCGTCACGCAAAGCATCGTGACCGGCGCTTCCTGCATAAGCCTGGTTGCCACCGGGTTCGGCTGTATAAACAGTTGCCCCCCGGCGTTATCGATATATACAAACGGCTTGGTCCCGAGCGGCGCGGCAAGGCATGACGCGGCCGCGGCATTCCGTCCGGTAAGGATGCGGAGTTCATCCGCGGCAAAACTCACGTCATTGACCAAAAAGGCCAACGAGATCAGGACCGCGATAATCTTATATAACAGTGTATGTCTATATTGTAACATAATGTTAAAAGTATACTCGCTCGGGGCTCTCGACAAGTCACAGGAGTGTAATAAGAATGTAATGATTTTATGCGCGGCTTAAAATTTCTTTTTGGGCTTCGTACATATCTTTAAGGACATCGAGGTCATACGGCTCGATCGTAAGGGACCAGACATGCCATCGGCCGGCGCTATCACTAAAGGCACGGCCTAATGAGTCCTGCAATATCTTAAGGAGCTGTATATCGCCGTTTTCAGGGAAATCTTCAGGCACGACGATCTCCGTAAAATAGGCGCCGCGGCTGCCGTCATCAGGTTTCCGGAGCGCCTTAAACGCTTCGCGATGCCTTTTCAGATTGCGGCTTTCGCCGAGAATAATGACATTGGCCGGAGCTACGCCGGCTTCGGCGCAGTAGGCGGCTATCTCGTCGGATAATCGTTGGCCGTCGTCATTTCTGACGATCTTGATGTTGCCGATCCCGTGCTTTCCCGAAAGGTCTTCCAGTTCGGATAAAAGGCCCTGGACAAAAGGCCTTTGGACCGCCGGGATCCAGCTTGTGTCGATACCGATGACGATAGCGCCGGCCTCATGTTCATCGATCGCCCGAGACCGGTCAAGCACCGTTGTGACAAAGCCGCGCGCGATCCGTTTTGAAATTATCCCGGACAGCGCTTTTTTCCCGTTCGTTATCGCAAGGGAAGACGGCCTTTTCCCTAACGCCTCTAAGACACCCCGGATGGTTTCCAGCTCATTATTTTCGAAATCATGCGTGCTGAATACCGCCCTCTTCCCTGCCCCGGTCTTCTCGACAAGACCCAGGCGGCAGAGCGTGCCGAGGTCCCTTAAGATCGTATGATACGACAACGTCCCGCCGTCTCTTCCCTTTGTCAACGGCTTCAGGGACCGCGGGGAAACGCCTTTTTTGTTCGCCTGGTTTTCATGGAACTTCACCAGGCTGAAAATATCCAGGGGCGACCCGGCCGCTACCGGCATATCGTTCGGCAGTGCCTGGTAGACCGCGTCGTGTCCGCGCATAAACATGTTACGGTAGAACGTGTTTTGCCCTCTGCCGTACTCTACCGCGCCGATATCGCCTACCGTAACGCCCAGGTAATCCTTGAGATCGCCGGCCGGCAGCTTTTTGCCGAGGGACAACTGCGTCGCCAGCCTGACGATCGCGTCGGGCAGTTGATTTTTGGGATTGGTAAATATAAGATACCGGTTGAAAATATGCCGCACGTTCTCCGAATACGAACCGATGCCGATGCCGATAAGGATTATACCCTTATCTTCTATCTCACGCACCAGGCTGGTATCGACGGTATCCTGGCCGTCGGTAATGAAAATAGCGACCTTGGTCTTTTCTTTCACGTTGTCAAAATCTTTCAATATACCCTGGAGGCTGAGATTGATGCTGGTCCCGCCGTTGCCTAATATGCTTTCGATATTTTTTGGAAGCGACAATGCCTCTTCCTTGGTCAGAGATTCGCCGAAATCCTTGAACGAATTAAGGCCGGTATCAAAGGTCTTAATACAGTAATCGTATTTATCCCTTCCTGTCCGCGTACCCGCGATGCCGTTGAATATGTCTATCAGGTAGGCGCACGAATCCGCGACGTACTGTTTTATCGCTCCGATACTGCCGGAGTTGTCGACGTAAAGCCCCATCGCAAGAGAGATGTTTCCCAGTTGTTCATATTCGATATCGAACGGGTCCGACGAGCCGCGTATGAACCGGGGCACATTGACGATAGTCCCGGTCGGCGCTTCATCGACCTCTACCTGCGCGTCCATCTGCCTGAAAAGGTTTATGATCTGCCGCGCGTCCTTGGCAGCGCGGCCGACACCGCCGCCCCGTAATCCCATGAGGCCTTTATCCCGTATTTCCTTTAACCTGTCGCTCACCAGGTCATCGGCAAATTCGTCGAGCTTTTCTCCCTGACCGGGTAACGGTGTGTCATCACGCTGCGTTTCGGCGCGTGCGGAGTCGTTGCCGGTATCTGCCGGCATATCGAGCGGCGCGGGTTCTGACTCTGCTTCGGTTCCCTCTTGGGCCGGTGCCAGGGCCGCCCGCGCAGGCGCGCCTTTCCCTGCACCTCCTGAGCTTCCGCCCATAGCCCCTCCGGCTGCGCCGGATGCCCCCGTTTGTCCCTGGCCGCCGGATCCTTCTTGTCCACCGGCGCTTCCTGCGCCGGCTGCGCCACCCTGTCCCATCGCGCCGGCCCCGCCCATCATTCCTTCACCTGCGCTGAACATATCGCCGTCCATGCCCATGGAACCGCCGTTACCCTGCCCCCCGCCGCCTCCCTGCATCCCTGAAGGCGGAGACATCTGCTGATAGGCACGGATTATTTCCCGCAGTAACGCATTGACCGTATCAAATACGGCCGTGACTTCCTGGACCGTTTCCTGTTCGGTTTTCTGAGATGTGGGCCACGCAACGGCATTCCATGCCTCAAGGGTATCGAGACTCTCTTTCAAGATATTCATGAGCTCATTCGCCGCAGGCATAAGTTTATCCGGTGTCGACGTATCGGTAACGCTTTCTGCGATGGTCTCTGCCGTTTCCCGGAATTGTTTCAACGCATCCTTAAGCCCGGTTGTTTTCCCGCCGGCATCCGTACGTTTGTCCTGATTTATTTTACGCATCAGTTCAACGACCTCGCACAAGTTCGTCCATACCATGGACCGCGCATCGGTTATCCTCGTCACAAAATCCTCCCGCCCGCCCATAACGCTCATCTGAAGTATCATCGTGTCAAGCCCTTCGACGTATTTCCTTAAAGCAGAGGCCCCTTTGCGGATATTCTTAGCCGACGGATCTCCGGCGATCGATTTCATTATTTCCTGTGAATTCACGAGCATCTCATTCAGCCGGGCCTCGAGTTTTTCTTCGGGTATCTCCTTAACGTCTTTCAAGGCCGGCGGTTTTTCCGCACCGCCTTTCGGGGCAAGCCTGGCTTTCTGGACGACATCATCGCGCAGGGCAAGGCATATCTCGTCGGCAATCTCGGCTATCCCCTTTCGCGAGAATTTCGCCTTATCCGTCATCTCATATCCGGCCTTTAACCGGTGCATCCCTTCGATGACCTCGTTGATCTCTTCATACAGACCGTAGACCATAACCAGGAGGTCAGGATCGACTTTTTTATCCGCCTTCTTATACAGATCCTGGGCATCCTGCCACAGTTTCGCTGCCCGGGCAGTAGCTACGGCCAGCGTCGCGGCTGCGGCCGCAGCCGCGGCCGGCTCGGCCGGCAGCTTGACTTTGATCAAAAGCATGGTATCGTCGATCAATTTCGCGATATCGTCCCTGACGGTCATGGCATGACGGATCACGCTGATATTCGAACCCGACATGCTCATCTGGCCGATAAGGTCTATGACCGTGGCAAGGTTTTCCTTCAGATATTTCAGGCCCTTCTCAAGGTCCTCGAGACTTGTGTCCTTATTGAACGCCAGCACGGTATCCGCGCATTTCCGGTGCACCTTTTCGATCAATGCTTCGAGGTTGCCCAAGCTCATGCCGCGCAGGGCTGCAAGGCGCTTCTCCCGCAGGAGTTTTTCGATCGTAAAGAGCGCCCGGGTGAGCCTCTCGCGCATGACCAGGACCTTCGTCAGTTCCTTTTCCTCTGTCCCGAGCACGGTCATATCTTTCAGTTTCGTATTGAGCGTTGTAATGAACTGGATCAAACGGTATTCGACGACATTGATCTTGGGAATGGAATCGGCCGGCGATATCTTCTGCATCTCCTGTATAAGCGCTGTCTGCTCCTGAAATACACCGTGTAAAAGCTCTGTGATTTTTTCTTTTGACTCGGCCGCGCGTATCACCATAAGGCCGTTGGCCTGTCTCATCAGATCATCGGACCAGCGCACGACTGTTTGCAGGCTTGCCTGCATCTCCTGGAAAACGGGGTCAGGCGCGCCCAGATATGCTGCCCGGTGGACGCTCACGATAATGTTGCCGAGGCATGTATTGATGAATTCGACTTCGTCCATGATATCCTTCAGGCTGACGTCCTGTGGCTTCCCCGCGCGGAGCTTTTCATAAGCCGCTTGAGCCTGCATAACGAACTCCCGCACCTTATTCAGCTCTTCGACGATCGGGTTTACCGGCTGGCCCTGTTTTTCTTTCATGGTCTCGGCCTCGGCCTGGATGCCGGCATTTATAGCGTCGATCTCCGCCACAACATCATCACGCGCCTTTTGCCCTTCGTCGACCAGGCTTTCGCTTGCGCCGCTATTGGCAAGCTCGAAATTTCTGGCCTGCACCTCATGCAGGACCTTGGTCGCAAACGCAAGCATGTTCATAAGGGTATTCACGTCTTTTTTGTTGGCCGCTTCCCGGCCGATCTTTTTCGCGGTATCCTGTGCCTCATGGATCGCCCTCAAGGTGTCGTACATAGCCTTATCTTCATCGCTAAACGGCGTTTCTTCGGCACCTTCCTTATTAACACTTTCGCCCTGGGGTGCTGCCGAAACTATCTCCGTACCTTCGGCAGGCGGCGCCGCCTGTCCGGCCTCGCCGGAAGCCGGGCCCCGGATTTTTTCCTGATCCGCAGCTTTCGTCAAAGACAATATCGCGGTCTGTTTTTCCGTCTCCTTCAATATCCGTACGATCTTGTCCCTGAGTTCGTATATCTTATCGATGACTTCCCTGCCGAGCCCGGCCACGCTTGCCTGGGCGATCATGTCCTGAACGCCGAAGAGGGCCTTGGCAAGCTCCTGCTGCGCTTCTATAAGCTGTTCAGGCAGGGGATTCGACTCGATGACACGTTCCCAGTGCTGAGTCTCCTGCTGGAATTGTCCGGCGTTCTGTATGAGCGTCACGGCAGCCATTTCCTTCCGTACCGCCGAACCGGCCTGCATAAACTGTTTCCTCCCGATCGTATCCTCGACGTTATCCTTATACTGCTGGATCTGACGGTGCCCGTGTTTTACCTTTTCAAGGATCTCGGCCGTAATACCGCAGTTCGCCACTCCTATATATAACCAGTCATAGCTCTGCTGGACGGTCTCCATCCTCTGGCGTATCGCGTAGAGGTCCGGAAGGGTTATCTTGTCGTTCATGCTGTCCGCCAGTTTCTTGCATTCCCGTATCAGGGATGTCATCTTTGCGAGGCGTTTATTCGCCTTATCATCGAGCCCTTTCACAAAATCAGATCCCGGCGGATAGTTCTGGCGGATGGTAGCCGCCTTTTCACGGAATACCCCGATCATGTCGTCAAAGATATCGACGGCCATGGCGCGGATAGACTTGGCTTTTGTCAGCATCTGATCAGGCACACCCCGCTCGGCCAATTGCCATATGCAGTCCCTCATCTCGATAATAACAGCGCGCAATTTTCCCAGGTTCTCATGCTGCTTCTCTATACCGGTCTTTGCCGTCGTTAATTTTCTGATCTCTGCGGCATGAGCCAGGAGGCGCTCGAGCCTTGTCATGGCCTTGACAAATTCGTTCTCGATCCTTGCCGCGGTCTTTGATGTCATCGCCTTTTCGCCGCGCGGCCCCCGGGTCTCGGCCGTATACGGCTCCATATATCCCATGAATTCCTTTGCCTGGGCCTCGGCTTTTTTCCGCTCTTTTTCATATCCGGGCCTTGCCTTCTCGACCAGCTCCGCATACGCGGGTATGACCTGCCCCGCCAGCCGCAGCAGGTACTCCTTAAAGCACCTCAATTTCTCTTTCTGGAAATCCTGCTCGGTAAATATCGCCTCGAAATCCGGCTGGACTTCGGGCGTTTGCGCCGCGAATAAAAACTCCTGACTTACGTTCCTGACGGCCGTTTGAAGCTCGGCGGGATACTTGTCGAACATCCTGCTGAATTTCTGAAAATACCCGAGGTTGGAAAGCTCCGTTACGAAGGCCTGATTGGGAAAACTCCTCGCCCATTCGATAAGCTGCGCCTCAAAGGCGGCCCGTTTTCTCGCCGGCAGCCTGTCGATGCGGTTATCCAGGAACTGCTCCTGCCTGAACGATTCGAGATAATCATTTTCCCCCTCATATCCCGGTTCCCGTATCGAATCCGTCCTGACGTTCTCGGCCAGCTGGAACAGCATATTCATGAACGGGTCCTTGACAAGCTGACGCAACGATTCGGCTTGGGTGACCGTGACCGCCTGCTCGCGCAACAACTCGTCGACCAAAAGATCGATATCGGTCGCCGACGGCGTATACCGCTGATGCCGTATCTCGTGTATGATCGAGCCGGTGATCACCTCCGGCGAGCTGTACAACAGCTGATGGTACGGGACATACATCTGTTTCCCGTCGGCAGAGATCGCGAACCCCTTTGCCGGCACAATGACGATATTTTTACTGGTGAAGAACGCGACGTCCCTTTGTATCAGCGCCGTTTTTTCCTTCACCGCCTTGCCGTGCAATTTTACGCTTACCTGGTCCAGGATAGTGCCCTCGTCCTGGAACGGCGAGAATTCCGGGAAACGGATGGCGTCCGGCGGAATATCCCGGATCCCGTTTACGTTGACGGGCAGGATCGTGACCAGTTCGGTCAGGGACCGGTTCAATATCCCCATGAACGAATCGACCATCGCCTCCACTTCAGAACGTTCCATCATCGATGACGCCCAGACGCTGACCGCGTCATAGACGACCGCGGGGTCGATCCGGTCGCGGCCTGCGTACTCGGACGGGTTCTGGGTTATAAGGATCAGGACGTTCTCGCCGAGGGTGATCGTTATGGGGCCGCTTTTTCTTAACGATTCCGCGAAGGTGAAGAAGTTGTGCAAAAACCGCTCTTTCTCCTTTTCGCCTTCGGCAGCCTCAAACTCTTTTAACAGGGCTCCGAACCGGCGCTCCTGATCTCCGAATAGTTCGTGCTTATACTGCCGCAACCGCCGGAGCATAGTTTCCATATCGATATGACTGCCGAGTATATGCATTAAAAGCGTCGAAAGCCTGAGGCCGTCTCCCGGTACGACAAGCTGTATCCTCTCTTCGCCCCTGGTAATAGGCGCCGTGATCTGTATAAGCTGCGATTTAATATTGCCTTCGTCGATGACCAGGACGCAGCCCCCCTGCTCCGCTAGACGCGCGAAATCTTTCACGCGCGTATAATAACCGCCGTAACCGTCGGGCGATATGTCCGCGGTAAGATCGTACGGCTGACTGCCCTGGTGGGTGGAATAAACATACGGCTCCATGCCCATTTGAAGGGCAAGGTTTATCCCCAGCGTTGTCTTCGCGACGCCGGTTTCGCCGGTCATGACGACAACGTTGGGCATCTGGCGGGTTTTCCCGCGGTTCATCCATGCCGGCTGCCAGGCGCGTAGAACGCTCGCGGCCGTTTTCATGAGTGTCGGCACGAAACTGAGCCGGTATTTTTCGTCGACCTCAAAGAGAGGCTGGGCAGTATCTCTCCTCGCAACCGGGACCCCGTTCATCTCTCTCAGCATTCCTTTCTGGTCCAGGACAATAGTATCTTCAAGCGGGACCCTGACTGCTTTCGGAAATGTCGCCTCGAGGACCAGCCGTTCGAAGGTCGAGCGGTCATCCTGTCCAGCCTGATCGGGTGTGTCCGATAAAGCGCCGCCGAAAAGGCGGACGGCCTCCTGATAGAGCACCGTGACATCGGGTATATTGTCGCCCCGCTGCCGGTGTTCCCGCATGGCATCGGTATAATACCGCGCCAGGATCAAGGCGTACTTTATGGAAAAACCGTAATTCATGGCCGACGGCCAGAGGAGCCTGGTATCCAGCACCATAGCGCCGAACACGACCCTGACGATATACCGGGCGATATTTATCGGCACGCCGTAGATCTTCCTGACCGCCATTTCCAGCTCGGTAAACTGACGTTTACTGATGTCAAAGGCCGGCAGGTCGGTCCTGTTGAACCGGTTAAAAAAGGCATCCGATATCTCCCGGTCGCTGTCCGACGACATCGTTGCGACAAGGTGCAGGCCGTCAGGCTGGACCAGCTTTATCCGATGCCCCTCGTCGTCCTGCACATAGACAAAACCCTTTAAAAGAAAATTATGAAGGGCCGCCCTGACCCGTTCGGAAAGAAAATCGATGTTATAGAAGACCAGAACCTTTCTTGTCGTTACCGCGCTCTTTTTCTCTTCCTCGACCAGATGCGTGCTTAAAAGCCCCCGTTCCTGCGCCAGTTTCTTCTTATCGTTATGCCGGCCTCCAAGGACCGGCGAAAGCCCGCTTATAAGGTCCATAACGCTCATGCCCTCGTAACAATTGACCGGATGGAGCTCATACGCCAGTTCCCTGGCGATCTTTTCGATCACGACCTTGGGCCGTGACCCGGGCTGGCAGAAAAATAAACTCGGCCGGTGGCTCTGAAAACTGTTCGCCAGGAAACGGACCGCTGTCTCTTCGCTGTAAATGCCGTCTACCCATTCCTCGGCTTGCGGGACCAGCGTCGCATCCAAGGGAACCCCTTTCGTGAGGCTCATGTATCCGATCTTTACGGTGCCGTCCTCTTTTTTAAATTCCAGATGCCGCCTCTCGTGCGCGAATTTTTGAGCTACTTCCGTGATCTCCCGGGCTCCGAACTGGGACATCTCCGCTACGCCGCGGGCCATATCCGCATTTATGGAATACATCTTCTTTATAAACAGAAGCAGTTTATAAAAACTTAGGAGGTTGCGCGCCGAAATACCGCCGGCAACGGCATGAAGGCTGAAATAGCTCATTTTGTGGAATACGCTTGCCGCCACCTTCTCAATGTCTTCTTTCGGCAGGATCTTGCTCAACTCGACTGCCTTTAAAAGGCCGGGGATAAGGGCCTTAGCGACATCGTCATCCATGTCATCCCTGTCGTTCCCGGTCGGCAGCTTCTCGATAAGCGCTTCGATCCTCCGGAGATATTCGGCAGGCGCGATATCATTCTGCAAAACATCCAGCAAGGCGTACTCATTGACATCAGGGCCCGTTTCCAGTTTTTTAAGCACATTCACGCAAAAAGGGCCCAGCCTGGTATCCGCAAGCCACCGGTCGCGGCCGGCAAGCGTAACACGGAAAACATCGTTCACCGAGCTCGGCGGTATCAGTTCCGATACCTTCGCCATGACACGGCCCCGCGTGTCAGCATCCATCATTTTCGTTATATACGCGATATTTAACAGATCCCTTCTGGCCTGCATGAATCTACCGGTCATCACAAAAAACTCAGGGACATCATGGACATCAAACAATTCTTCGATTTTTTTGACCCTTTCGCTCATGACCTCCTGGCCATCCTGCTCCCCGATAATATTCGGCAGTTTTTTGGCGGCGCTAAGCTTGCCGGTAAGGTCCCTGATGAGGTCAATGGTATCGTTCAGCACGGATTCTGCCTTATCGTATTCTCCGAGCATCGCATATCCCCGGCCGAGGGCCAGGGCCAATTCAAGCCGTGTCTCCCGGGAATAAACGGAAAAACCGGTATCGTCCTTTGCGTCATATTCTTGCTCCAATTCGCCGACAACTTTTTGTTTGACGTCGTCGGGCAGGACCTCCCCGGCATCGATCAATACGTCCCAGAAATGCGTCAAAGAATATCTGGCATCTGTCCGGAAATGATCCGCCTGCGGAGTATTCCTGAATTTTTTCAGGTACCGTTTAATGAGGTTCTTCACCAGGTCCGGCGTCCGTTGCGGCGAATGGCGCGTCGTGACATAAACAAAATGCGCGCACATGCTCAACCCCGCAAAGGTCAGGTCCGTCTCGGCCTGGTCCGGGTCAAAATAGGATTTATTTATAAAATCGTCTATCCTTCGGCTTTCCTGGACCCTTTCGGCAAGAGGCAGGAGCGAAATAAGCCTGAAAAAATCTTTTGCATTGTACGGCAGGCAATAGACCAGGTCATTACGGGTGAATATCCCTGCCCCTGCCAGGGTCGTGATGGCATGGACAACGCGGATGAGCTCGCCGGTCTTATTGAATTTCTCGTAGATCGTTCCTAATGCAAGCAGAAAAAGATATGCGTCCCCGTACATGGACACCTCTACCGATACCCCGGTCCTCGAGGCATCCGAAAGCCAGCGCATAGCCTGATCATCGGCCCTGTGCTGAGAAACCGTAAGGTCAGAGATATTTTTAAGCTCTTCTTCGATGGCATCGAGCGCCGTCTTGGCCATGTCCAATGCCTTGCCTTCGTTACCCTCCTCGGCGTATAATTTTGCCAGCGAGACCGTTATGCTATAGTCAGCGTGCGTCTGCCGGTAGAATTCCTCGAGCTCCAGGCTTTTCCGTTCCGCCAGATCAAAATACTGCGACAGCGAAAATTCCGGGATGTACCCCAGGACCTCTTCGAGTTTGGTCATGATCTTATTGCAGACCTCCGTACGCATAAGGTCGTCTTCCAAAAGGACCTGGTAGGCCTCTATGAAACTGTTTATGGGGTCCATAGTGATCTGTCCTCTGTCTTTTGCGGTCTCAGCGATCTGCAGGATCGCCTGGTTGAGTTTTTTCTCAAGGAGCTCTCTGAAGACCATCCATTTGAAGACCGACTTTTCTTCCTGGTCGGAGAAGATATTATAGTGCTGCATGAGGGCCTCGATGAACGCGAACTCAATGTTCTTCGTATCCAGCTGCCGGTAAATACGTTCGATATCACCTGCCCATTGCGTCAGTTCGCGGATACCGATATAATACCGTTCCTGGTGAAAGGCCCCCAGTGTTTTACCGATGGCCCTCTCTACAGAAAAATGAAAATTTATCATGCGATCTATGAGCCCGCTTTTTATATAATTGGGGATATCGAAATTTTTCATGGTATTTATGAGGATACGGGTAAAATCGCTGCGGGTGAAATCGCCGTCGAGCCATATTTTTTGGGCGTGGCCGAGCACCTCGAAAGGCAGGGCCTCGCGGCCCGGCGTATCGCGGTACGGGTTGGTCGTTATGACCAGATGGAAATTCGGGTGGCGTACGAGCCTCTGGACTGCGGCGCCGGGGTGCTCCTGGAGATAAAGTTCCCCGGCCCCTGCCGCCAGAGGACCCAGCCACGCGATGAGTTCCTGCGCGCGTTTTCCGATCGCTCCTTCGTCCACGATAAAACCGCCGCCGTGCGTAAAGAACTCGAGGAACGGGACCTTGTAATGGCCGTCGGCATCGGGCAGGCTCGTCAGCATATAATTGCCTGTCTCGTCCTGCGTGTATTCTCCTATAAAATCGCTTAGATGGACCCGGTCGTGCGACGAGAAAAGATAATTTTCCAGCCCCATACGGTTAAAAAGGTCGACGGCTGTCTCGGTCTTGCCTCCGCCGGGCGGGCCTTCGAGGACCACAAAACGGCCCTGTTTGAATGCCCTCAGCATCGCCCGTTCGGTGACCGCGAGCCTGCTCAGTTCGACAAGGCGGTCTTTTTTGGTGTCCTGTTCGAGCCGGGGATCCGCTATATCATAGGAGATACCGCCTACCTTCAGGACACCGTTATGAGAGGTGAATTCATGCATCCCGGTCGGCAGGCCGATCGTGCCGCCGCCATACATCCTGCCTTCTTCTTTACGGAGGGCAACACCGTAAATATTTAACTTTTCCTGCGCGACTGCCTCGTCCAAGTCCGTACTGTTAATAAAATCCCGCTCGAAGATGTTCCCGACAATAGCCCGCGCAAAAGCGAGGTCGTCCCAAAAACTGAAATAGTAATCATCCTTAGGGCATATGGTCCTGATCAAACGGGCTTCCCGCCTGGCCCTGTACGCTATGTCATTCGCCAAAGTACCGAGGGACTTCTTGTCCAGCGGCTCTCCGTCATAGAAGACCGGTTTCGCGCTCTCGGCAAGTATCCGCCGCACATCGCGTAACGTTATGGCGGATTTTTCATCCTCAGACAATGCCGAGCCTGTGATACGGACCCACCGGGACTGTTCGGCCGGCGATATCGGCAACTCGAACGAATCCTCTGACAGCGCAAGGATCGAAAGATTCGGCGGCAGCTTTAAGACCGACCCGTCCTCAAGGTGAAGCTGGCGGCCCTGCAGAAGCTCATTCAAGGCAACCGCAACCTTGGGCCTCAGGCGGTGGTAATTCTTGAGAACAAGGAGCACCCGGCCTTTCGTTGCCCAGCATTTCTTGACCGCCCGGGTAAGGATCTCTTCTTCCCATCGCAATTTCGCGTTCCATGCCTCGCCTGCTTCCAATGAATTCAGGGCTGTCGCAAGCACGATCAGTTTACGCTCGTCGGCAGCGTCCAGGGCTTCTGCCGCATCTAATTTTTTTTCGTTGCCGAGCCTTGTAGTCCATACATCATTGACCCTCTCGGGATTTATCCGGAGCAACCTCCGGATTATCCTGAAGGCCTGGTCTTTCCCGATATCCTGATTGACCGGGACAAAGCCTCCGACAAGATGGAAAAGCTCCGTAAAGATCGACATGGTCTCGCTGAACGACGGGATAGCGCCGTTTTCGGTCAGTTCGGATACTATGGTATCGGTCCGGCTGTCCATAGGCGAGATAAGCATGGTCGGCCTGCCGGCCTTCATAAGCGAATCCTGCACAACATCGAGGGTCACCTGTTCAGACGGCGCCAGATACTGGCCGGCCGTTGACGTGAAGGTATGTTGTCTTATTACCGGGGCTTTAAAATTTTTCCGGATATTCGCTTCAATGAATATCCGGACACGATCCCTGTCCTCCGGGTTTTTCCAGAAATAACCGTAATGCGTAGAAAGACTCCCGGCCACCGCCTCATGGACAGGCTCTTTTGCCTCGACCCTCCTGGCAATATCTTCGGCGGTCCGGCTGAGCTCGCGGATAGTAAGGACGGCATTCGCGCCTTTGCCGAGCTTACCCCTCTGTATCTGTTCCTGCAGCCAGCGGTGCACACCCGCGAGGAAAGCGGCGATCTCGGGTTTGACGGCATCATCGATACTTTTTTTATTCTTCAGGAAAAAGCTTGCCAATTTGTTGAGGTCCGGCTCCGGGATATTCCCGGAGACGTATACCGTCGGGATATAGGCTTTTAAAAAATCAGGAAGTTCGCCGCGGGCCGCGTAGCTTTCCTGCGGATTAATATCGACCACGACCAATGATTGCTTATGCAGGGTCATACAGGGTATAGAATACTGGCCGATCTGGTTTGCCCGCGGGTATTCGGTGAGGAGGACCTGGGAATCGCCCCGCGCCTTCGGGATAAGCCAATACCCCAGGGCCGCGTGGCTGTCCGCGTCGACCTTGGCGTTCAGTTCGCTTGCCGCGATGACGCCTCCCGAGGAAAGCGCGGCCTTAAACTCGGTCTTGCTGTTAAAGGGGTAGTTGCCCCACTGGTCGACGGCATAATAGCCCAGCCACTTATCGATCTTAAACGTGCCGTGTATGGGTTCGCAGTAGAACATCCTCTTTTTATATTTTCCCGCCTCATCGACCGAGGTCAGCTTACTGAACCCCTCCGCTATAAATGTCTTTCCGGTGCCGGTCGGCCCTTCCAGGCAGATAACGCCGCGGCCGAAAAGCTGTTCACGCACGATCGCGCTTAAAACCTTGATCGTCTCCCGCGTAAGCACAAGCCCGGTCCGCTCATAAAGGTTGTATTCATCGGTGATCCGCGG
>JAQURW010000226.1 GCA_028715425.1 Candidatus Omnitrophota bacterium | reverse complement strand
AACCCGCTCTTTTTTCAATAAAAAAGATTTCTCTTTTTATTTTGCGGTTTCAGGGATATAATTTAGTACCATATAAAAGAGGAGGCACGTATGTATCGCCCACAGATCAAGGTACTCGACTGCACAATACGCGACGGCGGGCTTATCAACAAACACGATTTTTCGAGGGAATTTGCCCGGGCCGTATACCGGGCGATATCAGAGGCCGGCGTTGACTACATCGAGATGGGATATAAAAACTCAAAAAAATTGTTCTCGGCCAAGGAATTCGGCCTCTGGAAATTCTGCGAGGACGACGATATCAGGCGCGCCATTGAGGGCATCGAATCGAAAACAAAGATAGCCGTTATGGTCGATGTCGGCCGCGTGGATATCGACGATATAAAACCGGCTTCTGAGAGCCCGGTCCAGATGATACGGGTCGCCTCTTATGTCAAGGAGATCGATAAGGCGATCTTTCTGGTGAACCATTTTGCCGATAAAGGATATGAGACAACGGTTAATATCATGGCGATCTCGAAAGACCAGGGGCCTGAGCTTGATGAGGCGTTTCATCAGATAGAAGAGGAAAGCAAGGCCAACGTGGTCTACATAGTCGACAGTTTCGGTTTTCTTTATCAGGAACAGGTCGAGCACCTGGTCAAACGCGCCAAGGCTGCCATAAAGACCAAGGAGATCGGCTATCACGGCCATAATAACCAGCAGCTTGCCTTCGGCAATACTATAGAAGCTATTATTCATAACGCTAATTTTCTGGACGCTACTGTTTACGGCATCGGCCGCGGCCCGGGGAACTGTCCGCTTGAGCTCCTGGTCGGTTTCCTGAAGAACCCCAAGTTTGACCTTGGGCCGATCCTGGATCTTATTTCCAAGGAATTCATCCCGCTCAGGGAAAAGATAGAATGGGGGTATATCATTCCGTACGCGATCTCAGGGATGATGAACGAGCACCCGCGCGCGGCGATAGCCTTGCGGGCAAGCGATAAGAAAGAGAATTACCGCGAATTTTACGAAAGCATCAGGAATATCGGTAGGGAATAATAGGAGCCAAACAGGTGGATATCGCGCAATTCAAGCAACTACCCTTCATCGGTATCGTCCGCGGCGTTGACGCAAACGGCCTGGAACCGCTTGCCGAAGCGGTCATTGCCGGCGGCCTCAAGACCATGGAGATCACCATGAACACGGCCGGCGCTCCGGGCCTTATACGGAAGCTGGTCAAGAAGGCCGGGAAGGACCTGACCGTAGGCGCCGGAACGGTCCTGTCAGTGGACGACCTTAAAACTGCCATCGACGCCGGCGCGACATTCATAGTCATGCCGGTACTGGTGCCGGATGTCTGCTCGTGGTGCGTCAAAAAACATATACCGGTATTCCCGGGGGCGTTCAGCCCGCAGGAGATCTATGATGCCTGGCAGGCCGGTGCGACGATGGTAAAGGTATTTCCGACCAAGTTTTTAAGCCCGGAGTACTTCCGTGAAATAAA
Organism: Candidatus Omnitrophota bacterium; assembly: GCA_028715425.1. Classification (GTDB taxonomy): domain Bacteria; phylum Omnitrophota; class Gorgyraeia; order JABMRN01; family JABMRN01; genus JAQURW01. The sequence continues at coordinate 2,411 of JAQURW010000226.1, read as the reverse complement.
ACTGCCGTTACAGGATGTAGAACTTATGGCGTGCGGCGGCGTATATCCGGACAATGTGCGGGCTTTTTTTGAGGCAGGGGCTTCGGCGATCGCGTTCGGCGGAAGCGTATTCAAACGGGAATGGATGACGAAGAAGGAAGCCTTCAGGATCACGGAGGCTGTCAAGGCGCTCTTAAAGGAGTATCATAAATAAAAGGGGGAGTTATGAGACGAATGTTGGCAAGGAGCGGTGTTCTGGGGGTGGTACTGGCATGCGGTTTTCTGGCGGCGGGAAGTATCGCCGCCGACTGGGCAAGCGTTGTCAAAGAGGCGCGGGATAAAAATACCTCTTTTGAAAGCGCCATACAGGACATGACCTTTGTCCAGGAAATGAACATGAAGGGCCCCCAGGGGCCGGTGCCGCAGGCGATAACGGTATATAAGAAGGGCAATAAGATCAGGACTGAAAGCACCGTCAAGATGCCGGGGATGCCGGCCGATGCGTCCAGCGTGCAGAACGTTCTGATTTACGACGGTAATGAGACGTGGGTTTCGTCGCCCTTGATGGGAAAACAGAAACTTACCGATAGCAGGCATCACAGCGGCGGGATCAACGACTGGTGCACGATGGTTTCCGATCAGGGTAAGATCGTCGGAGAAGAAACGATCAACGATCGTGCCTGTTATGTCGCCGAGGTGCAATCGAATAAAGAGATGCCGTTCACCAAACTGTGGATAGACAAGAAAACACTGAATATGGTGAAAGGCGAGGCCCTCATGCCGAACGGGGCCACGGCGATATGGGTCGCATCCGATTTCAGGCCCGTCGAGGGCGGTTGGGAGATCCCGTTTAAAAGCGAAATGTATATGGGGAAGGACCTCGTATCGACGTCGTTGATGAAATCGTTTACCGTCAATAGCGGCCTTAAGGAAGATCTTTTTAACCCGCAAGCGCTGCCCGATCAGAAGGTGTCTATGGAAGACATCATGAAACGTATGAAGCCCGCGCAGGGCGCGGTAAAACAGGAAGGCGCCGACAAAGCCAAATGAGCTTAACGGCGGTCCGGGCGCTTATCATCGCCTTTGTCGTAGTAGGGTTGGCCGGTTTCTATGCGTCCTCTATAGAACCATATTGGTTGGAGGTGCGCACTATAACGCTGACGACCGATAAGCTTACGCGTTCTGCCCTTACGGTCGTCCAGATCTCCGATCTGCACTGCGATCAGAAACAGCGGCTTGAGGCCAGGGTCGCCCGGGTAGTGAACGGTCTCGACCCGGATGTCGTGGTCTTTACCGGCGATGCGGTAAATACCATCCGCGCCCTTCCGTTTTTTAAAGCAACGCTGAAAAAAATAAAGGCAAAGGTCGGAAAATTTGCGGTCACCGGCAATGTCGACGACGCGGGGGAACGGATTTTTACGGATACCGGTTTCGAGCCGCTGGATGACCGGGTCGTTAAGCTCGAAAAGGATGGGGATGTATTTTATATCTCAGGGGCCGGATATCGCTACCATAATACCCGGTGGCGTGAAGTCCTGGGGCAGGTTCCTCAAGGGTATTACAGTATCTTTCTCTATCATACTCCCGGCCTTATCGAAAGCCTGGCCGGCCTTAATGTCGATCTCTACCTTTCGGGGCACATTCATGGAGGACAGCTCTCCCTGCCTTTTTGGGGCGCTATCGTAACCTTTTCAAAATACGGAAAAAAATACGAATCAGGGCTCTACCGGGTAGGGAAGACGGACCTCTATGTCAACCGCGGGATCGGCATGGAGTTGGTGCCGCTCAGGTTTTGCGCTCGTCCGGAGGTGACGGTTTTTCACATAATGCCCGCGCACTATCCCGCCCCTGAGCGCAACACGCCATGAAACTGATCGAACATATCCATAGCTACTATTGCGCCGGTGTTTTCCCTCAGTCAATTACAGGAGGCTTCACCAAGACGAACCTGGAGGGAGATCCCTGCAGGGATCTCCCCGGGGCGCTTGCCCTGCCGGGCGGATACCGGATAGCGTACCTGGAACAGATCCACACCGATATTATTCATACCGTAAAGGCAGAAGGGCTCTACCGGGGTGACGGGCTTTTCACGGATGTGCCGGGGATCGTCCTGACGGTCAAAACGGCTGATTGTATGCCGCTTCTGGTTTATCACGCGCGATCAGGCACCGTCGGTGTTATACATATGGGATGGCGTTCGGCTGAGGTAGGTATCCTGGAAAATATTCCCGTAGACCTTGCGGATTGTGCGGTTGTCGCGGGGGTCGGGATGAGGAAGTGCTGTTACAAGGTCGGCAGGGAATTTTTAACGTACCGGCGTTTGAGGCCTTTTCTGTCCCCTGAACTCCATTTTGACCCCGTCGAATATTCGCGGCGTATCCTTACCGGCCGGGGTTTACGGCCCGTCTCTTTTTATGATACCGGCATATGCA
>JAQURW010000038.1 GCA_028715425.1 Candidatus Omnitrophota bacterium | reverse complement strand
GATGGTCGTCGATCATGGTGGCCATTTTGTTCCTGGGCGGTATGCAGATGATCATGCTGGGCGGTATCGGCGAATATCTCTGGCGTAACCTCGAAGAGACACGCCAAAGGCCCATGTATCTGATAGAGAAAAGGTCGCGATGAACGTAACGCTTATACATCCGCCGTCACAGACGGTGTACGACGAGTTTAAACGTAAAGAGATCAATCGTCTGCCGATCGGGTTGGCATATATCGCCGCTGTAGCCGAACAGAGCGGCCATGATGTCACTGTCCTGGATGCCGAGGTCATGCGATTATCGCCGGAGGCCCTGGGAAAACATATCCTGGCCCATGATCCGGATGTCGTCGCGATTACCTGCACAACGCCTTTATATCCGATAGCCTCCCTGATAACGGATATCGTGAAAAAAAGCCGGCCAACGGCAACAACCGTGCTGGGAGGGCCGCACATAAACGCCCTGCCCCGCGAATCGATGGAAGGATGCCTGAACGCTGATTTTGCGGTATACGGAGAAGGCGAAACCACCTTTGATGAATTACTGAAGGCCATTGAAGCGGATGCGGGTTATGAGCGTATACCCGGGCTGGTGTATAGACGTGAGAACCGTGTGCTGGTTAATCCCGCAAGGCCGCTTGCAGCGGACCTGGACGGGTTTCCGTTCCCAGCGCGGGGTAAGTTCCCGTTCCGTGAATATCGCGACCCTGACCGCTATAATGAGCCGTACACCCTTTTTATCACCAGCAGGGGATGCCCTTACCGCTGCATCTTCTGCGGGTCCTCGGCAACATGGGGACGGAAGGCGCGTTTCCGTTCGACCGGGAACGTGCTTAAGGAGATAGACGAGGTCGTTACGCGGTTCAATATCCGGCGCATCACGTTTTGCGACGATACCTTTGCGCTGGACAAACGGCGCGTCGTGGCGCTATGCCGCGGAATGGCCGAGAGGGATTACGGCATTCGATTTATGTGCAGCGCGCGGATAAATACCGTCGACCGGGAGATGATCGAGTCCCTGGCGAAGGCCGGCTGTACGGAGATCACCTTCGGCGTCGAGTCCGGCGACCGGGAGATCTTAAAAAATATATGCAAGGATATCGATCTTGGCAAGGTGAAACCGGTCTTTGACATGGTCAAGGCCTGCGGGATCAAGGTCCATGCCAGTTATATTATAGGCAACCCCGGCGATACCGCCCAAACGATCGCCAGGACGATAGATTTTGCCGTAGAGTCCGGCGCGGATAATGCGCAGTTTTCCATCTCGACGCCGTATCCGGGGACGCCGTTATGGCAGATGGCCATCGAGCAGGATAAACTTGCTACCAGGGACTTTTCCCGGTTCAAATGGTACTACTCGGTCGTTGCGAACCTTTCCGGGGTATCGGATGAGGAACTGATACGTTTCCAGCGCGATGCCTATGCCAGGTTTGCCGCTCATAAAAGTGCCACTCAAAAGGAGTAAGTCGAGAAAGGAGCTAAGGCCCTATGTTCAATAAGGTAAAAGACGCGATCAACACAAGGATCATTAATCGGCTCTTGGATAAAAAAGACATCGTTCGTTTTTCGGTTAACCGGAACGACAGGACCGGGATGCTGTATAAGAGCTGGGGCCTGGTATTTACCGATCTGATCAAAGGCGCGTACTATGAGTTCGGATTGTACAAAGGAGCGTCATTTATCACCAGCTGGAAAGAATATTCGAAATTCAGAAAATGGGCCGTGGCCCAAACGAAATCCGACGAATTCTGGCGCCGGCAGAATATCAAGGATTATATCAATTACCGGCATGATTTTTACGGTTTTGATACCTTTGAGGGCATGCCTGCCAATAATGAAGGCTCGGTGACCTTTCATGAAAAAAGTTTTGCAGGCTCTTTCGACGAGGTCGATAAACAATGCCGGAAGGCAGGGATGCGGTATCGCCTTTTTAAAGGGTTGTTTTCCGCGATCCCGAAAGAGGAGGTGCGTGCGCTCGAGCCCGCAGCGATCGTTAATATAGATTCAGACCTCTACGGTTCGGCGTGGGATGCGCTTGCGATCGTTCGCGATAAATTACAGCAGGGGACGATCCTCCTTATGGACGATTACAACTGTTTTTCTTCGTCGGATGCCTGCGGCGAACGCCGGGCGCTCAGGGAATTTTGCGAAAAGAACCCCGCGTACCGGTTCGAGCCCTGGATGCCGTACCATTTTGTAGGCCAGGCGTTCCTGTGCCATGTGGAGAAATCATGATCCCTTCGAATAATGACATGCGTTTTGAGGTCACGACCAGGTGTAATTATAACTGTGTTCTATGCCCGCGGGATAAGATCACGCGGAAAATAGAGACCATGAGCCTCGAGCTTTTTAAGGAGCTCTTCGATAAGATAAACAAGGAGACACCCCGGTACGATACCCTGACGTTCCCCGGGATGGGCGAGCCTTTACTCGATGAGACGCTCGATGAAAAGATTGAATACGCCCGGCGCGCGCATCGGCAAAGCCGGGACCTCTCGGTCCTCATCCTGACCAACGGTTATCTCCTGACGCCCGAACGGTTCGCGAAACTTGAGCAGCTCGGGGTCGCGTCCGTGCGGGTAAGTATTTACGGCAATGACCCTTCCGGTTATTCGCGCGTTCACGGCATCAGGGACCCCAAGGCGTTCGATAAGGTCCGGGACAATCTGGTAAAGATCTGCGCGATAAAAAAACGGACGCGGTTATTGCTTACCTTCAACGTCGTCGAAGGCATCAATGACAGCGCCGCCAGGGGCTGGATAGATTTCTGGGGCAATAAGGCAGACCTTATCGAGGTATGGAATCCTCATAACTGGGTCGATGCCAGGCAGTACCGCAGGGTCCAGCGTGAGAAGCTTGCCACGTGCGGCAGGCCGTTCGAAGGTCCGCTCCAGGTCCAGGTCGACGGGACGGTCAATATGTGCTGTTTCGATTTCGACGGGAAACTTACGCTCGGCGACTTAAAAGAGCAGTCCCTTGACGAGATATTCTCGTCACCCGCCTGCATGAAAATAGCCGAGTGCCACCGGAGCGGCAATTTTCGCGGGAGCGGGCTTATCTGCGAGAACTGCGACCAGCGCAATAAGGCCAAAGGCGACGTCATGGTCTATAATTCGAAATTCGATATCAAGGAACGCGTGCGGATGATATCGACGACGTATAAAAAAGTAGGATAACGTTTCGTATGAAACCCGGCGGAAGGATCATTGTTACCAACAGACTGCGGTTCCTGGAGCACGCCCTCGCGGGATATAGGGGCGCTCTTTCTTACCGTATCCTCGACGAGGATACTAACGCGATCGCCGTAAGGAAGTTTCTTCAGGCATTGCCGGATTCGTATGAGGTCGTGAGCCGCGATTGTATGGATGAGAAAGAATTTACGAAAAAATACAGTAAGCTTATAAGCGGCCTTAACCGGGAAAACGGCTCACGATACTGGTGGGCCATGAATTTTACCAACAAGAATCCTCTTCTGACGGAACTCTGTAAGAATATATTCGACGCAGGCACTATCACGGGGATCATGAAGGCGCGGCATGACCGCACGGTCGTGATCGTGACCTCACGGGAGATCATACAACGGTTCATCGTACGGTGTGCCCGCAAGGCGGGGATCGCCGTTACGGTTAATCTGTCACAGTCGACCTCCCTGCGATCGTTATTGTCCCGCATCCCGGGAGCCGGCATCTGCTATGCCCTGGTAAAAAGCTATGCCAGGATGCGGTGGTCGAAGAAGGCCTTTAAACCCGTCCCCGGCCCGGCCGTGGATTATATCCTTATGACCCAGTTTGAACAAGGGTCTTTCACGTCAGACGGCCTTTTTTCCGACGTATATTTCCGGGGCCTCGGTAAGTTTTTGAAGGAAGAAAAGAAAACGTTTATCACCGCAGGGTTTGTCGCGTATTCGTTTCTCGACATAAAGAAGCATGCCCGGACGATGGACGGTGTTTATCCCCTGGACTATTTTGCTTCTCCCGGCACGCTTTTCAAGGCTTTTTCCGAATCCCTGTGCCGGTATTGCGGCCGCCATTCCATACGCGGTGACCGGTCCATGGACGGCGAGGACATGAGCGATTTTATACGGGATGAGATCGATAAGGCATTCGATACCGGCCAGATATTCTTTAACCTCAGTGTGTATCATAGCGCCCGGGCGATGCTTTCAAAGATCCGTACGGGGCACTTACGTTACCCCTTTGAGAACAGGTCGTGGGAAAAGATGATCCTTTCGGCGGCCCGGGAAACGTCCGGCGATATACGATGCGTCGGATACCAGCACGCGTCACTTACCCCAAAGCACACTAATTTTATTTTGGAAGAAGGGGAAATAGCCCATATGCCTTTCCCGCGCGAGATAATCTCTATGGGAAAGATCACCAGGGATCTCATGATCGGCACGTTCGGTTTCCCCCGGGACATGGTGAAGATAGGATGCGCCTTGCGCCAATCAGGCAACGCTCCGGCCGCATCGGCCGGGAGGAAGATGAGCGGTGAGTTGTTACTTTATACCGTGCTTGCCTCGAGCCTGGATGAATATGTGCGGGTACTCAGGTTCCTGGATCAGGCCTCATTGCCCGGGGAATACACGATCAGGATCAGGCCGCATCCTGCCATAGATTTTAAAAAGGCATTGGAAATTTATACCCCGCGGGAGGCGTCATATACCCTCGAACGCGGGGGAAGACTTGCCGATTCGCTGGCTGAAGCCGATATCCTTATATATGCCTCGTCCACCGTGAGCATAGAGGCGCTGGCGTTGGGGAAGCCGGTCATACATTGTGAATTCGGCAACTTTATAAATTCTGACCCGCTTTTTCATTTTTCCGATTTTAAATGGGAATGCGTTGCCCCGAAAGACCTTTCCGGCATTATAAACGGGATACGGTCGCTCGGTGACACGGACTTTGAAGAGCGCAGGAAAAGCGGGATACGGTACGCGCGCGATTATTTCTATCCGGTAAACCGCGACAACATACGGGTTTTTTTATGAAGAAAATACGGCAGATCCTGAAGGCACTTACGTTTTCATTGCCGCTGTGCGCAAAGACAGGATTATTACGCGCTCAGCCTTCTGTATACCCGTACCTGAAAATAGAGCCGAGTTCAGCCACCATTATGCTGACCGACCGGTGCAATCTTAAGTGTATCATGTGTAAACAGTGGCGAAAACCGGCGGCAGACGAGCTTTCGACCGATGACTGGAAGGGTATCATAAAAGACCTGAAGGCGAACGGTATCCGTAATATCCATTTTACCGGGGGTGAGCCGCTCCTGCGCAAGGACCTGAGAGAGCTTGTAGCGTACAGCCGGAAAAACGGCATGGTGACCGGCATTACCACGAACGGCATTTTATTGACCGGCGACGTTTTGAAGGGGCTTTTGGATGCCGGGATACGGTCGATCGCCGTATCGTTGGACGCGACGGGTACCGCGTACGACGATATACGCGGGATCCCGCATTTGTTTGAAAGGATACGCGAATCCATAACGCTCGTAGGCGTCATGAGAAAGAGCGCGGCAATAGACGCGTATATCAATTTTACGCTTATGAAAAACAACATGGAAGAACTGAAAAAGGTGAAATCGATGGCAGATGAGGCGGGGTTGCCGGTCCATATCTGCCTCCTGGACAGAAGCTCGTTTATTTTTAAGGTGGAAGAAAATAAGTCCAGGTTCTGGATAGAAAGCGACGATGACCGCGGCCGTTTGCGCGCTGTCCTGGATTTCGTGCGGCATGAAAAAATAACCAATCCGCGGACCCTGATCACTAATTTCCCGGCTATAGATTTTATAGAAGAGTACTTTAAGGACCCGCGGCAGGCCCGTATCCCGTGCGTCAGCTCTCAGAACAGGATCATCATAGATCCGTACGGGAATCTTCTGGGCGGGTGTATGTCGATGGGGGCGTTCGGGAATCTCAAAGAAAAACCGTTCCGCGTATTGCTGAGCGACAAACGGTACATGACTGCCAGGAAGGATATGTTCTACAAAAAATGCAAGGGCTGTTCATGCGGCTATTTCTTTAATATACAATACACACCGGATCTGGTCATGAAGGATCTTGGGGCACGAGTGAAAAATCTCTTGAGGAGAAAGGCATGACGTATAACGCTATCCTGGATACCTTATATGAGGTGTATTATGACGGGGGTGCCGCTTCGGCCGTTATGAGCAGCCACTGGAAAAAACATGCAGGGACGTCGTCGGTAATGAAAAAAACCGGAGGGGGCTATACAGCCAGCGGTGCAGGATTCGGCGTTTTTCTCGTTAGGTCGCCGCTGGTATATCTGAAACATTCACCCGAGATCCTTTTGTCCGGATCGTTACTCAAACAATACACGCCCGATAAAAGGGCAGAGGAGGCCGGCAGGGCCGTTGCCGGGGCAGAGGGCCGTATCGTCGAGTTCGATTGCGTCAAACAGATACTGACGGTTGACCTTCTCCTGAAACAGGGCCTCCTGGACCGGGCAGGGCTCATCACGGTCATAGGGGACGGGTTCGGCTACATGACATCGCTGGTCAAGGCGCTGTGCCCTCAGGCTACTATCGTAAGCGTTAATCTGGGAAGGGTCCTGTTCTTTGATGCCCTTTATACACAGAAGGTATTTCCGGACGCCAAGGCCGTTCTTGTAAAAGACCGGCGCGATATCGAGGATTTCCGCAGCTATTCTTTTGTGTTCCTCGAAGCGGAAAAGTATCATCTCTTATCGTCGCTCCCCGTTAACCTCTTTATCAATATCGCATCCATGCAAGAGATGGATATGGGTGTCATCAGGACTTATTTTGACCTGATGAGGTCTTCGACCGTCGAAAGTTATTTTTATTCGTGTAACAGGGTCGAAAAGACGCTTCCCGATGGATCGGTCATACGTTTTAACGATTTTCCCTGGCAGGACAATGACCGGGTCCTCGTAGACGGGTTATGTCCGTGGTACCAGAGATTTCCTTCGTCCTGTCCGCCGTTCTGGAGGAGCTTTGACGGGCCTCTATGGCACCGGTTGGCAGGGCTCGGCAAAAAAAAGCAGCCGGAGGGCGTTCGTGCCGGACAATAAAATAGCCGTGATCATCCCGACGAAAGACAGGCCTGAGGAGCTCGGCCGTCTTCTGGAAAGTATCCGGAGCCAGGATGCCGGGCCGTGCGAGGTCATCGTCGTGGACGGCGGCCGTGTCCCGGCCGAGGGCGTCGTGAACGGATTTTCAGGCAGCCTTACTATCCGGTACGTGCGGCAGGTGCCTGCGTCACTGACGGCCCAGAGAAATGCAGGGATACGCTGCCTCGGCAATGAGGCTACGCTTGCGGCGTTCTTCGATGACGATATTGTTCTCGAACAAGGCTGCCTTCGGAACATGCTGTCGTTCTGGGAAAAGGCATCCGGCTCGATCGGCGCCGCCGCGTTTAACAACATAACCGAAGAGTTCGCCATGCCCTCGCTCGGCCAGAGGATATTCCTGGTGAACGCGGCAATGCCCGGGAGGGTCCTGCGTTCGGGATTTCAGAGCCGGCCGTATCCTGTACCGCATGACATCCGGGTCCAGTGGCTGCCCGGCTATGCGATGATATTCAGAAGAGAGGTCTTCGGGAGCTTTTTGTTCGACGAGAAATTCGCGGGATATGCCCGCTACGAAGACGTGGACTTCAGTTACCGGGTTGGCCGGAGCTATACGATGTTTGTCGTCAGGGACGCCAAGGTCAGGCATTGTAACCGGCCGGAGGATATATCGTTCAGTTTTTCGCTGGGAAAGATGGAGATCGTGAACAGGTTCTATTTTGTCAGGAAAACCCCCGAATTGTCGGTCGCCTTATGCCTGTGGGCCTGTCTCGGGATTTTCCTGAACAATGCGGTGAAAGGGATAGTGTTCCTTGACCGCCGCGCCCGCTTACGCGCGGCAGGCGATCTCGCCGGGTTCGCGGCTCTTTTAACCAAAGGAAAAAATCATGGAAATATCTAGGTCGTTTACGTATCTTATGAAGCTCGTTTTTTTCAAGAGAAAATGGCGAAGCGTGAATAAGGATAATTTTACCAGCGCCTATAACGTATTCCCCGCAGAAAAGGTGACGGTCGGGAGATATTCGTACGGGCCTCTTACCGTGCTGTCATACGGGTCCGCGAACGAAAAGCTTACCATAGGCTCGCTGGTATCGATCGCCAATGATGTCGTGTTTGTGCTGGGCGGTAATCACCGCCATAATACTTTTTCCACCTATCCTTTCAAGGTCAATGTGCTCGGCGAGAAGGTCGAGTCGTATTCCAAGGGGCCGATTATTGTCGAAGACGATGTGTGGATAGGCATGGGCGCGACGATATTATCCGGTGTAAGACTGGGGAGGGGGGCCATCATAGCGACAAGGAGCGTTGTCGCCAGGGATGTCCCGCCGTATGCCGTCGTAGCAGGGAACCCCGCCCAGGTGGTCAAATACCGGTTTGACAGGGATATGATCGAAAAATTGAAGCGGTTCGATTTCTCAAGGATCGACGAAAAATTTATTAAGGAACATATTCAGGCGTTGTATGCCGAGCTGAATCAGGATACCATGAAGGAATTGACAGGGATCGGGCGGTAGCGATGAAGATATTATTCGTAGTGTCGGGGACAAGACGTGTTGCGGCATCACGGTACCGGGTCTACCAGTATCTTCCGGCCTTCGAGCGTCTGGGTGTCGATTGCCGCGTCATGTCGTCGATCAGCGATCGGGCGACCGACTTATCCATACGGTCGCCCGAATTTAAGACGGCGATGAGGCTGGCGTATTACGGGCTTCTCTTTTTTGAGCGGTTCTTCCGTTTTTGGCTGATATTTTTCGGCGCCTTTTTTGCCGATATCATTTTCCTCCAGCGGGCGACGTTTCCGTTCGGTCTGGCCCGGCTCTTAAGGCTGACCCGTAAGAAGATCGTATTCGATATCGATGACGCGATATATCTTCCGGATACGCAGGACCAGAGCGCCCTTACCGCGTATAAAGCGTTTATCAAGGAACGCGAGATCCGTGACATCTTAGGCGTCAGTGACTGCATTATCGTCGAGAATAACTATATCAAAGGGTACGTAAAGCGCTATTGTTCGAACGTCCATAAGATCCCCGGCCCCATAGACACCGAACGGTATTGCCCGCTTCCGCCTGAGGCGCGGAAAGGCCAGGACTGCGTGGTGATCGGGTGGATAGGATCGCCGGCGACCACCGGATACCTCCATCTCCTGGATAATGTCTTTGGCGAACTGGTGCGGCGGGTCGCCAACGTCAGGATCGTTCTTATCGGCGCAGGCTCGTATAACGTCCTCGAAGGCATTATCGTAAAAAAACCGTGGCGGTATGAGACCGAGGTTGCGGACCTTCAGGAGTTCGATATCGGGCTCATGCCTATGCCGGATAATGAGTGGACCAAAGGAAAACTGGGATGTAAGATGCTCCAGTACATGGCGCTTGGCATCCCGCCGGTCGTTTCGTATACGCCGACGAATGCCGAACTGATACAGGACCGTGTCAACGGGTTCCTGATATCGAAGGCCGAAGAGTGGGTAGATGTACTTTCGATGCTGATCAGGGATGTTTCGCTGAGGCATACGATAGGGGATGCGGGGCGCAGATCGGTTGAAGATAGTTGTTCTGTCAGGAATAACGCCCCGCGCCTTGTAAACATTTTACGGTCGCTGGTGTAAACTATGTCACGCGGTATCCGCATTTTTTTGAGCATCGTTATCGTCGCGGTCCTCATCGCCGCGTTTAACCTGCCGTGCGCGACACGCCAGGGGATAAACGGCGTTGTCAGGGAAACGAAGATACCCCTCTATGCCAAGGTGGCGGCCTTTGTGGCGCGGGATCATGAATACAAACAATTGACCGCCGAGATCATACGGGGGAAGGATCCCGGCGAAGACGCGGTCAACGCCGTCTTTGACTGGACTGTCGAGCATATCAAACGTCCGCCTGCGGGTTTTGATATCTATGACGACCATGTCTGGAATATCATTATCCGGCAGTACGGACAGGCCGACCAGATGGCCGATGTCTTTACGACACTTTCAAGTTATGCGGGATATCCCGCGTTTTTTGCGCTTTCAGACGGGTTCCGGCCGGCCGGACGGCGGTATGTCCTTTCATTCGTTCACTACGGCGGGAAATGGCATGCCTATGACCTGTATGCGCGGAAGAAATGCGTTGAGGATACTCCTCTCGACCGCGCGCCGTCAGGCTATCCCTACGGAGAATATATTAATGCGGTCGATAAGCGTTTATTCGATGAATCCGTGAAACGGCCCGATAAACAGAAGATTTTTCCGCGTATCTTGTATGAGATAAAGAAACGCCTGTCGCCTACCTGCGGGTGAATCCTGCCCACTCATCTTCCAGTCGTTTACCGCTGAATGCCTGAACCCAGTGACGGTTAGGCATCGGAAGGGACTTTAAATAAGCGGGGATCGATTCTTTCGGAACCGGGAAAAAAAGGTCTTTTTCGGAATCGTAGACATTGATCGAGGTGTCGACGGGTTCCGCCCTTTTGTTCCTGGGATTTATCAGCGCGCCGTTCTCGAACTTATACCGTGCCGTAAGCGGGATGACGTAAATGTCTTTTCCCAGGATAAGCCTGAAAAAAGGAGCCGTGGTCCAGGTCTCGGACAGGAGTTCCACGTGGCTGAACGGGCCGAACGATGAATATAGATTACCGGTGACGTAAACGGTCTTCGCAGCCGTATAAGCGGCCAGGTCGCTGTTCTTTTTGATATTCATGACAACCGAACGCTGGTGCCGCCCGAGTTCGTTCCAATGGTCCCGTATGCCCAGGATACTGAATATCATCAGCCCCGCGAGCGTCAGCCGCACAAGGCGGTGCATCGGGAGCGATAAAAGGGCATACGACAAAAGTAATGAGCCGAATATCGTCGTGCGGTTGCCGAGATTAAACGCCAGCTGCGGGTATCTGGCCGTTGCGGCAAAGACACCGAGCGCGGCAACAGCCATGACCGAAAAAGCGGCGATCAGTTTCCCGTTAAAACGTTCAGGCGGATTATCGCGGTAGAAACGGTTTAGCCATATGACCGCGCTGAGGCCGAGGATGACCGAGAACGGCGTGAGGAACGTGAACGAATATACGATCTTGAGCCACAACGAAGGGCCGAGGGCCGCGTCTATGAACGTGGCCGCCTGAAGCAGGAAAAATTTTATGAACATAAGGGCCGAGAAACTTGCCTTGATCTTACTTTGCGTGAACGGCATGACGCTTGAAATAAGGTAATAATATCCTACATACATGACCATAGGGATGCCGAGTAAAACCGCATTGCGGAATTTTTTCACGAGGCAACAAAGGATGCAAAGCCCTAGCGCCGTGATCGGCGAGCCGTACGAAAGGAATGTCCCCAGGAGCGCTACCAGGAACGCCAGGAAAAGACGGTTTTTGTCCGCCAGGTAGTACGCGTAACAATACAGGGCGAACGACAGCATCAGGTATTGGCCCATAAACCAGTAGACCGTGGCGTCGTGAGACGGATAGAAGAGAAAGAGGAATGCGATAAGATACGACGATACCCTGCCCGTGAAAAGCGAGAGGAAACGGCTTATCATGAAGAGCGAAAGCGACACATAAAGGAATTTGATGAAGCTTGCGAACAACGGATCGATGAGATCGAAAAAACGGTACCAGATAAAATGGGTAAAATATTCGACCGGTGTCTCAAAGAAATAGAATACACCCGTGGGCATCAGAAGCTCTTTTATGGACACGAGTTTTGCGCGCTCCATAGCGTCAAAATCGTCGGATACGAGCCCGGTATCATACAAGAGATAACCTATGATGATGAGGAACAATACCGGCAGCGCGGCGCGCCGGATACCTGAGGAGAGGCTAGACGCACTTGAAATATTTATCATACGTAACCCCGGGCAGGATATTGAGCTGCGATAATATCCAGATAGGCCATCGCATACGTTTTATGATGTTGTAACTGGTAGGGTAATCGCGGAAGGTTTTAAGGGGCAGGGCCATAAATGAATCGAATTCTTCCCGGGATATTCCGAGCCTTTTCAGGCAAAGACTGATCACCAGGGGGTCTTCTATGATGTCGATAGCGCTGACTTCGTTCAAACCTTCTTCCCGGGACATCTGTCCCGAGCGTATGAGGGCCGAATAAAAATACCGGCGCCGTTCGATCTTGAATTTGGTGCGGTAAATATAGGTCATGAGGCTCTGATAAAGGTCGTCATAATATTTGGAGCCGGGGTAGACCCACCCGAGCTCGTTCTTTATGATATCTTCGGCCTCTTTCCTGATGTAATTCACGTAATTCAGGATCGGGACGGCGGTTATGCCTTTTATGACCGTATAATAGAGGACATGCGGTATGCGCAGATTAAAACCGGCGTCGTCGGGTTTCCAGGGGCGTAGTGAGGTCGTCCCGAACCGCTTGTGGACGTTTATCAGATAATCGCCGTCGAGATAATTCCATTCGAGCGGGCAGATGCCTTCGGTCCTGAACGAATATCCGGATATGATATATTTTAAATTTTCTTTGGCCGCAACGCTGTAGAGGGCCGTTTCTATGCCGACGTCGGTCCCTTCTTCGATATCGGGGACCGAGGCTTTTAAGAAAGCTATCTTTAGGTCTTTTGATTCGCGCCAGTCGGAGGTGATGGTCCTCAGTTCCACGCCCAATTTGGCCGTGATCTTCTTCATGTTCTCGCCGGCAACGGGGTTGCCGAATCCGTCGTTAAAATGGACCGCGAGAGGCCGTAATCCCATCTTCTCTTTTGTCAGGTACAGGGTATAGATACTGTCCCTGCCGCCGGAGACGCCCAGGACGCAGTCGTATTTTTTGCCCCTGCCTTGCCTCTTAATGGCGGCAATGATCTTGTCTAACTGCCGCCGGCCGCCTTCGTCGAGCGGATAGCGTTGCTCCAGTTTATCGTGTATTTTACAGTAGCTGCATTCGCCGGTCTGGTCGAACCGGGCGCCCGGGACACTAGTGTCTATGATGCATCTTCGGCAAAGCTGGTAGTTTGACATTGTCATAATATCCTTTGTTGGTTAAAAGTGCGCCTATTTCTGTGCCTTTTTCGGTACGGACCGGCACTGTGAATTCAGCGATAATAAGCTCGCCGGCAAATTCGTTGTATGTCCCCTGGGCGATTATCCCGTCCCGGCCCACGGCAAGCGAACACCCGACGCTTTTTTTCCCTTCATAAGGGCCTCCGACGATGTAGCCGACGCTGGTGGCGCTGACGATGACAAGGTTATACAGGTGCGCGAGCGTATAAAAAGGCCTGAACCATTTTTCGCCGTAAGGGTCCGTGTCCTCGGTTATATGATAGTCGACGGT
This sequence comes from Candidatus Omnitrophota bacterium, assembly GCA_028715425.1. GTDB lineage: Bacteria > Omnitrophota > Gorgyraeia > JABMRN01 > JABMRN01 > JAQURW01. The sequence continues at coordinate 1,439 of JAQURW010000038.1, read as the reverse complement.
CCATGACGAAGGGGAAAGGATGATCTGTGAGCCCATGCGGGCCAGGGTATGGCCGATCTCGAGGGCATCGTTGTAATTGTCGGCGCAGATATCGAGGCCGATGACGCCGAACGGCGTCTCGACGGTCGCGAGGGTGTTGCCTATCGCGTAAAAGTCGAACTCCACGGTCAGGAGATTGATCTTACGGTGCTGCAATATGATCGAACCCGACGGATCGATCAGGACAGCGGCATTATACACGCGGCTGCCTTTTAATTCGGTAAGTCCGGCGCAAACCATGATGCCGCTATTGCGCGCCGCGGCCGTAAGGATATCGCTGGAGGGGCCCGGGATAGGCTTTGCCTCGGTCTTTGCGCTGGGATGTGTCCAGCCAAGGTCAAGGCTTTCCGGCAGGAGAACGATGTCGCACCCCTTTTCGCCGGCTTCTTTTATCATGGCTACCGCGCGCGTCAGGTTCCGGCCGGGTTCTCCGCCTTCCACGAGGAGCTGCCCCATACCTATACGGATCTTTTTATTCTCCATGAGCGTGACTCCGCGCTGACTGCTATTTATAAAAAATATACAGGCTTACGACGATCAGGGCCATTGCCACGATATGCTTGGCGCTGACGGTCTCCCCGAGCAACATGACCGACACCGGTATAAGGATAAGGAAATTGAGCGCCGTGGAAATGGGATAAACGACCGATATCGGCATCTTTGAGACGGCCAGCGCGTAAGGAAGCGGCGCGGCAAAGACCATGACGACGCCGACAATTGCCATCGGATACCTTGCGAGCGATATAAAATAGCCGATGACGCTTGCGACCGAGGTGAACTGGACGGCGCCGAGGAGGTTCATCTTAGCCTTGATCGCATAGATGCCGAATATATTGAACAAGACGCCTACCAGGAGCATCCCCCACGTCAGGAACAGGTCTTTTATGTTCATGGATCACTCTTTCTTTTCCCACTTTAATATAACGATCTGTTTTAAATTGTCAAGGATGTTCGGGATGTTGTTCACCTTGGAATGCCCGAACGCCCGCGGCCTGAAGCCGATAGGCACACTGATCATTGTCCGGCCGGCCCGTTTGGCCTTTATTATAAGCTCCATAAGGATCGTCCAGCCGCGCCCCGACGAGCTCAGGCGGATATCGTTCAATAATGAGCGGTTGAACATCAGTATACCCTGGAATCTCGGTAAGGGCCCGAAGAGCGCCCATAATAATATCCTCTCAAAGGCTGAAAGGCAGCGGGCCCGAAAAGAATCTTTTCTCTCCGGGATAAAGCCCAGGATCATATCATAGGTGCCCAGATATGCCGAATATTGTTTAAGGATATCCGCAGGGAATTGTCCGTCGGCAGGGAAAAAGGTGATATACTCCCCTCGTGCCTCTTTGAAACCTGTACGGTAAACCGCACCCAATCCCTGATTTATGTTATGATGTATGACCCTG
>JAQURW010000225.1 GCA_028715425.1 Candidatus Omnitrophota bacterium | reverse complement strand
CCCCAGTTGATTTTGATATTCCGATTCTTCTTTCTTCTCGCGAAATCAAAATATTCCTGAACGCGATACTGATCATGTAAGAATGCCAGCCCGAAACTTTCACTCGCTCCCTCGAGAATGTTCGGGCCAGTTTTGTCCAAGAGATCATCCAGAAGCTCCAGGGCTTTTTGGGGATCATAGGCGAATATATACTGTAAGCTTCCGGCGGCCCCTTCCCTGATCTCATAATCATCGTCATCATCAAAATCCGAATAATTGCGGCTCGCATATTTTTTCAAGAGCTCCTCAGCCCTGACAGGATCGTATCCATACATCGCGCCGATGCGTTTCGACGCGCCTACCTTGGCATTATAATCATTGCCGGTTAACATTTCTCCGAGTAATTGAGCCGCCTCCGCGGGATTATACTTAAACATCACATCAAGAGACATCGCTCCTTCCGCATGAACGACCTCATCCGGATCCGTAAGCGCTTTTTGGAGCGCCAGTTCGCCGAATACCATACCCCGTAGAGCCGTCCGCGTCCGGTCGTCATCGAGCAACGTCTTCGGCAGCCCTGTGCCCGAGCCGCCGCCCTGCGGGCCTTCGCCGCTCATACCGATACTCATCGCCACACCGCCCATGGCAACGGCTGTCGATATATAGATGAGCCACGGCAGAACGCCCGTAACATCCATCGCCGCAAAATGCAGCCAGTCATCTCTGACAACGCCAAATCCAAATTCTTTCGCAATTATCGCTATCGGGAGCGCAACTGACACAAGAAACGAGCCCATGGCGGTGAGGAGCGATAAGAGTAAAGCAAGCGTAAAACCGTGACGGGAATCTGACTTGCCGCGAGGCGTTTGACTCATTTTCGATACGGTTTGATCAACTGTCGGTCCGCGGCCGATGATCTGGCCGGCCAGCTCCGCATACTTACCTGCCACATGGCGTACGGTAAGCTCTTGCGCCTTTTCCCAGGTTTTCTTGAGTTGCGCGTGATATGAAGAAGGGTCTTTGATATATCCGGTTATTTTTTGCGCGGCTTGAGTAACATCGATGGTACCGTCATCATACTTGTATTGGACCTCGATAACACCGATACCTTCCTCGGCTAAGTCCCGCATTGACCCGGTATCGAACCCGACCGCCATCTTGGTGCCGGGATTCCTGTGCAGTGCTCCGGCATATTCTTCTTTCGGCCTGAACCCGTCCATGATCTCGTGAAACATCTCAGCGCTGAAATCGATAAGCGACGCCTCCAGCGCTATTACATCTTTATTCTGAAGATCGCCTTCGACTATAATAACTTTTTTACCGTTATCCGATATCTTGAGGAGCCACTGTTTAAGCGAGGGCAGGTCATTAAAGCCATCCTGCTTCTGATAGGCTTCATCTATCTCGCCTGCCCGTATGAACACACAGTCAGGACTTGACCGCAATATCTTTGCCTCATCAATAGTTTCTCCGGTCGCAGGATCTTTATACGGCAGGAACATTCCCGCGATGTAACCAAACGCATTCCTCGCAGCAGGATCTTTTCTCGTTTCCTTGACCAGCGCGATAACGTCATGCATACGTCTCATCTCGGACCACATGGTTCGCGAACCGATCGCGACTCCCGCATCAAGATGTTTATCCCCGATCGGTTCGGCGCTTATACCCGTAAACCCGTGGGGTATGCTCGATACGTTCCGGGAATATTTTTGATATTCTCCGATCTGTGTCCTTCCAAGCACTATCGTTCCGTCGGCTCCGGCAAACGCCCTTTTCCATGCCTCAGCGTTGTAGAACCCCTGGTCAAGCCTTTTGACAGCTTCGCCGGTACGATGGACTACCATGACCGTCTTCGTCCCGTAATCTTCAAAAGCAACCGGATCCTCGTTGTGAGCGCCGTGCAGATGCGCTATGACAACGTCATAACCTTCTTTTTTTACTGCGGCGGCAAATGCGGCTATATCTTCGCCTTTTTCCGGAACCAATAAGTCTACCGTCGTCCGGGGGGCGTTAAGTTCCTCGAATCCCTGCAGCAATATCTTCCCGTATCCTGTCGCTAAAGAGCGGGGCGCTACGATCGCGACCCGCACAGGGTCACGTCCCACGGTAGTTAAATAGTCCCTCTCATCGGGGGTAAGTCTTACCGCGTCTTTTCTTATCGCGTCAAAACGCTGATCGCCTTTGTTTATTAATTTCCGATACGCGTCAGTGACTCTAGGGTCTATTTCAGGAGGGAAAAACCTGAGCGTCTTTTCCGGGGCTTCCTGCCAGCATTGATTCCTGCAGGCTATCTTCTTGAACAGGTTCATGCCGTTCTCGATAATATCTGCCCCCACCAGTATGGATAGTATAAGCCTTGCCTCGTTTTTCTCGTCATCAGTCCATCCGTCTTCCGCGCGTTTGGGATCCGCTAAATCCGCATCAAGTTCATCGATGTTGTGGTGAAAAACGATAGCTTTCTCGACGGTCCGTGCCCTTTCGCACGATATACCTTTCTCGCGCATGCCGTAGATAGCCGAAGGGCCGGTATATATGTCAAGGGCATACTCCATCTCGTGTGTTGTGAATTCTCCGGGTTTTGCTCCGGCAAACCGTTGTCTGAGCGCCTCATGTGCATCAACGCCGGCAGAACATTTGTCGGATGTTATAATACCTTTGGCCCTTAAAGTATCGATGATTGCCTGTGTTGACGCGCTTTTCCTATCCGTCGGATACACCGGTGAATCAAAATCATGTCCTGCCGCGGCCAACCTGACTTTCGGCCGTATGGTTCTTTTGACATCCTCAGGCAGGTCCATCATATCGACAAGAATGTCCCCTATTGCCATGATCCTCGCCGAATGTTCCCTGACAAACTGTGCCCTCATCAGGCCAAGTATTTCTTGCGGGGTAACATCGAGTATATCCCTCAGCCTATGCGGCTTATTCCCCTCTATGGCTCCGGTTTTGACAATAGCCTTTATGTCCGCCTCGATCGTTTTCTTGGGTAGATAGGTTTTTTTTGCAGCGGCCAATTCTTCGTAGACGTGCGACTTTTCATCTTTCAATGTCGCCACTGTTTCAGTCGTAACGGCAGAAGCGCCCGGCAGGGCGGCCTTAGGGTGTTCGGCCTCGCCCTGATACCCCTCCGGCACAACCTTAACGGCATAGCGGTCCGAGACAAGCCATTCATAGCCGATCAGCTTTTTAGCAGCCGGATTGTTTACGGGCGTCACCTGTATAATGAAATGTTTGTCCTTGTCAGTAAACGGGATCTCGATGACCTGCCGGTCCGTATTGTACTGGACATTATCGAGGTCTATTCCCTGTGTTAAAGCGCCGATTTTTGCTTTAACCGCCTCTTCTTCCTTACGCATAACATAGGCAAGATGCTCCAAGGGAAGCGCTTTCTCGGGGTTCCCGCCGCCCAGGAGATAATCCGCGATATTTTCGACCGCAAAGACTAACCGCACATTATTCAAGATCGAACCGCGGAATTGCTGCTGGAATATAGTGTACGGGGCAAGGGTGGAATTATTGCGGGTAAAACCGTCCGGATTCGCCCACGTGACGTCGCTGGCGAGCATGGTGACGATGAGCGTAACGGCTATTGATTTAAAGTATATATTTTTGTGTATATTCATATTCACCAAATATACACGATATATACTTTATTGGGTCACAGGCGGGTAATAGTTATGTAATAACGAAGTAACGCCGGAACTAACCGCTATTTTTGGGGTTTATCGTCGTCTTTTGAGGCCTTTTTGAATTCATTGATAGCCTTGCCTAATGCCTTTCCTATTTCAGGGAGCCTGGCAGCGCCGAAAATAAGAAGCACAATGACCAGGATAACTATCAATTCGCCTATACCGATTCTACCCATGGGAGACCTCCATCGTATAAAGGGCTGAGAGAAGTTTACACATCGGCCCGGGCTTGCCGCGCGGCACGCGGCCGATGGTATAGCGGCCGACACGAACGACG